>DATMJH010000021.1:0-8529 GCA_035554015.1 Mycobacteriales bacterium | reverse complement strand
GTCGCCTCGCCGGCCAGCGCGGCGCCCGCGCCGTCCGCCGGCGTCTACGCCGGCAACCTCTGCGGCAGCAGCAGCAACTGGTCGACGGCCAACGCCGGGGCCGAGGCGTGCGTCTTCCGCAACGGCGGCACCTCCAGCTGGATCTCGCTCACCGTGGGAGCCGCCGACTACGCCCGCGACGGGCTCAGCGCCAAGGCCGACGTGTGGGTGCGTCAGCTCGACCGGTACGGCAACCAGGTCGGCTCGACCGTCACCTTCTACCCGGTGATCAACAGCTCCGGCTACGCCACCACCCGGATCGGGTACCCGGCGACCATCTACAAGCACTCCGGCGTGACCGCGGTGCGGCTCACGATCCGGGCCTGCACCTACGACTCGCCCACGAAGGTCCACCACTCCTGCGCCACGCAGCACCGCACGCTGACCTGGGGCTGACCGCACGGCCCCGCGCAGCCCCCGGCGTGCCGGGGGCTGCGCCGTGGTCAGGCCAGCTGCAGCGCGACGTCCCACACCTCGGCGGCGGCCTGCTCCTGGCACTCGGTCTCCTCGTCGGTGAAGTCCGCGGAGACCGGTCGGCGCGGCAGCGCGTCCCAGACGTAGAGCAGCGACACGGCCCGCATCGAGAACGCGGCGGCGGCCGAGAACACCGCGGACGCCTCGAGGTCGACGGCGAGGTACCCGGCCTTCTGCCACTGCGTGAGCAGCCGGCCGGGCATCGCGAGCGCCGCGGAGGTCGTCACGGTGGTGCCGCGGTGCGCGTGCACGCCACGCGCCGCGAGCAGGGAGGCGGCGCGCGCCACCTTGCCCAGGTTGGCCGGCGCGGCGCCGCTGCCCCCGTAGTACTGGGACGCTCCCTCGCCGATGACCGCCCGCTCCGGCAGCACGATGTCGCCGACCCGCAGCGACGGCGACAGCGAGCCGCACGAGGCCAGGTGCGCGACGGCGGGCGTGCCGCACAGCCCCAGCACGTGGACCCGCTCGACGGCGTGCGCGGCGCCGTAGACGACGCCGTAGGCCACCGGCAGATCGCCGTGCCAGCCGTGCCACAGGTCGGGCATGCCGAGCTCGCGGACGTCGGCCAGGGCGGGCAGCCGGCGGTCGAAGGCGTCCTGGCGCCACCAGGTGCTCTCGAGGACGAGCAGCCGGGGCACCTCGTCCTCGGCGAGGCCGAGCAGGTCCATCCAGCCGCTCCGGGCGGGGGCGGTCACACCCCCGATCCAACACGGTCCGCGGACGGGGAGGGCGGCGGACCGCCGCAGACGCCGTCCGAACCGCCGACGACGGGCGTGCGAAAGCATATGCACGTAGGTTGATGAGGGCCGGGACGTGCCCCGGCCCCTGACCCTGGAGCGCCCGTGCCCTCACCCCTGTCTCCCGGTGGCCTGAGCCGCCGCCGGTTCCTCGGCCTGTCCGCCGGCGCCGGTGCCGCCGCCCTGCTCGCCGCGTGCGGCTCCGACGGCGGCTCCTCCGCCGCCCCGCGTGCCGCCGCGTCGGGCGAGGCGCTCGAGCCGTACACCGTGCGCACCTGCGTGTACGCCAAGAACCACGCGTCGTCGGCGCTGTTCTGGGAGCGCTTCGCGCCGGAGGGCATCACCGTCGAGGTGGTGCCGGTCAAGAGCGCCACCGAGGTGCAGGACGGCCTCGAGAGCGGGCAGCTGGACTTCGGCCTGCTCGCGCCGTACACGCCGATCATCGCGCTGGCCGAGGACCCGTCGCTCATCACCTCGCGCATCGTCGGGATGATCTCGCGCGGCGGGCTGGGGCTGGTCGGCAAGCGCGGTGTCGTCGAGCAGGTGGCGGACCTGCGGGGCAAGAAGATCGCGGTCCCGCCGCCGACGCTGCAGGTGCTCATCCTCAACGACGTGCTGCGCGAGGCGGGGCTCGAGCTCGGCAAGGACGTCGAGGCCGTCCCGCTCGGCTTCGCCGACCACGTCACCGCCTTCTCCCGCGGCGACGTCGACGCCTTCATGGGATCGGAACCGCCTGTGACCCAGGCGGTCGTGGAGGCCGACGGCGTGCGGCTCGAGGAGGCGTCGAGAACGCCGGTCGGTGACTTCAACACCGCCAACTGGGCCTCGGCCAAGGTGCTCGAGCAGCGGCCGGACGTGGTGCGCGCCGTCTGCCGGATGCAGAAGGACGCCGCCGAGTACCTCAGCCCCGGCGGCGACAACGACCGCGAGGTGTGGAAGTCGCTGCTGGTGGAGCAGTTCGGCTTCGCCGAGCCGGTCTACGAGGCCGTGCTGGACAACATCGGCGCGCGCTGGGAGTTCGACGACGAGCGCGTCGCGCAGGTCGAGGGTGCCGCCACCATGCTGGTGCAGCAGGGCGGCATCGCGAAGGAGCCCGACGTCGAGGTGCTGTTCGCCCGCGAGTACTGGGACGTCTAGCCGGTGCCGGCCGCTCTGCTGGAGGAGGTCCCGGGGGCAGCGCCTGCGGGGCGCCGCCGGCGGCGGCCGCGCTACCGCCGGCTGCTGGGACTCGCCGTGCCGGTCGTGCTGCTCGTCGGGTGGCAGCTCGTCGCGGCCGCCGGCGTCTTCTCGCCCCGGCTGCTGCCCGCGCCCACCGTCGTCGGCGAGCAGCTCGTCGCGTTCTTCGCCGGGGACGACGGCGGGCTGCGGCTCGCCGGCGTCGTGCCGTTCACGGGCACGGGCTGGGAGCACCTGGCCGCGAGCCTGCAGCGCGCCGCCGTGTCCTGGGTCGCAGCGGTCGTCGTCGGCACGGTCGTGGGTCTGGCGCTGGGCCTGTCGTCGCTCGCCCGCGACCTGCTCGACCCCGTGCTCAACGCGCTGCGTGCCGTGCCGCTGTTCGCCTGGCTGCCGCTGGCGCTCGTGTGGTTCGGCATCGGCGAGGGGTCGGCTCGGGCGATCATCTTCGTCGGCGCGCTGTGGCCGGTGCTCGTCGCGGTGGGCGACGCGACGGCGCGCGTGCCGCGCGCGCACGTCGAGACCGCCCGCATGCTCGGCACCCCGCGGCGGTGGCTGTGGCGGCGGGTGTACCTGCCCAGCGCGCTGCCCGAGGTGGTCACCGGCCTGCGGCTGTCGCTGACCCTGGCGTGGACCGTCGTCATCGTCGCCGAGCTGTCCGGTGCGAGCCTCGGCGTCGGCGCGATGATGAACGCCGCCCGGGAGAGCGGGCGCACCGACCAGGTGATCGTCGGCATCCTCGTGTTCGCCGTCGTGGGGCTGCTCGCCGACCTGCTGCTGCGCGCGGCGAGCCGGCCGTGGGTGCGCTGGGCGGACGCGTGAGGGGCGGCGACCTCGTCGCCGACGGTGTCGAGAAGAGCTTCGGCGACCTGCTCGTCCTCGACGGCGTGTCGCTCGAGGCCCGCCCGGACGAGGTGCTCGCCGTGCTGGGGCCCAGCGGCTGTGGCAAGTCGACGCTGCTGCGGGTGCTCGCCGGCTTCGAGGCGGCGTCCGCGGGGCGCGTCCTGCTCGACGGACGCCCGGTCACCGGGCCGTCGCCCGAGCGCGGCATGGTGGCCCAGGCCGGTGGCCTGTTCCCCTGGCTGACCCTGCGGGACAACCTGGCGTTCGGTCCGCGCGCGCAGGGCCGGTCGGCCGACGACGTGCGGGCCGTCGTCGAGGACGTGCTCGCCGCCACGGGGCTCACCGGCTTCGAGCAGGCGCTGCCCAGGCAGCTGTCCGGCGGCATGCGGCAGCGCGCGGCGATCGCCCAGGTGCTCGCCAACCGGCCGCCGGTGCTGCTGCTCGACGAGCCGTTCGGCGCGCTCGACGCGCAGACCCGGTTGCGGATGCACGAGTGGCTGCGCGCCCTGCTCGCGGAGCGGCCCACGACGACGCTGCTCGTCACGCACGACGTCGAGGAGGCGCTGCTGCTCGGCGACCGGCTGGCCCTGCTGTCGCACCGGCCGGCGAGCGTCGTCGACGAGCTGCTGGTGCCGTTCGGCGCCGAGCGGGGCCGGGCCGTGCTGGCCGACCCGGACTTCGTCAAGCTCAAGGCCGAGGTGCTCGAGCGGGTGCTCGCCGGTTGACCGGGGTCGCCGGCCCACCGAGGCGACAGCGTCGATGCCGCTCGCCGCGGACAGGCGCAGACTGGGCAGCGTGACCGCCGACGACGCCGAGGTGGCGCGGCTGCTCGAGGTCTGGGTCGCGCTGCGGCGCACCGCGCTCCGGAAGCGGACGCCGGAGGCGCACGCCGCGGCTGAGGCCGCCTACGTCGCCTACCGGGACCGGCTGGTCCGCGGTGTGCCGCAGGCCGGGCCCGCCGGGGCCGAGCCACCGGCCGGCGGGATGCCCTCAGCCCAGGGGGAGGGCACCTGATCGTGCGGGCCCAGGACGCGACTGCCGCATCGCTCACTGATCGGCGCCCGGCGACGCCCAGCCCTGTCGACGCCCGGCGCGTCCGCTCGGGCCGCCGGGCCTCGCAGAGCTCACGCACGGCGTCGGAGCGTCGAGCGAGCACGGCGAGGACCCGCCGGCCCCCAGGTGCTCCGATCGCCTCGCGGCTAGTGACAACAAGCGGCTGCATCGGTGAACAGGTCGCCGGCGTCCGCAGGACGGGTACGCGGCGGCGCGCGCGGTCGCTCGGCGTCGTACGGCGCTGCTCCCCGCTGCGGCGAGGCCGGCAGTCTGTCGAGGTGGTAGCCCGTCGAGGACGCTGGTGCGACGATGCGGTCTCCACGTCAGCGGCGCCGGGGCAAGGAGATTCCGTGGAGCGCTCCCGCAGAGCCCGATATCGCGACTATCCCGACGCCGGTCCCGCTCTCACCGCCCTGCGCCTGGTGCTCCTCGTGATCTCCGTGGCTCTCGCACTGCTGTGCGCCCTGCGCCGGGAGTGGCTGCTGCTCGCCTTCATGGTCGTGGGCTGCGGCGGCGTCGTCGCTGCTCTGCGAAGGGGCAAGGCGCCGACGCGCCTTCCGAAGTCCTAGCGACCCTGCTGCAGCAGCGCGGTCACCGCGGCCCGGTCGACCTTGTCGTTGCGCCCCCGGGGCAGCTGCTCGACCGCTCTCAGCGGGCGCGGGACGGCGTGCGCGCCGAGCGCGTCGCGCACCGCCCGCTGCAGCGCCAGGACGTCGACGTCGTGCCCCGGCAGCGGCACCACCAGGGCGGCGACGTTCTGTCCGCCGACCGCCGAGGGGACGCCGACGACGGCGGCGTCCGCGAGCCCGCCGGCCGCGAGCAGCGCGCGCTCGACCTCGGCCGGGAAGATGTTCACGCCGCCGCGGATGACGAGGTCCACGGCGCGCCCGCTGATGGTGAGGAAGCCCTCGTCGTCGAGCCGGCCGATGTCGCCGGTCCGCAGCCAGCCGTCGACGACCGGCGCGACGTCCGGCGGCCAGTACCCCGGGGTCACGGTCGGTGAGCGCACCTCGACCTCGCCCGGCTCGCCGGGCGGCAGCTCGCCGCCGTCGGCCCCGACGACCCGCACGTCGCAGTAGGGCACCGGGGTGCCGACCGTGCCGGGCTTGCGGAGCGCCTCGAGGTCGCCGAGCACGGTGACCGGCGCGCAGGTCTCGGACTGCGCGTACACGTCGAGCAGCCGCAGCTGGGGCATCCGCTCGCGCACCCGGTCCAGCGTGCCCGGCGGCGCCGGCGCCCCGCCGAACACGGCGGCGCGCACGCCGGGGAGCTCGTCCGCACGGAAGCCGGGCTGGCGCAGCAGCAGCTCCCAGATGCTCGGCACGACGTCCAGCCAGGTGACGGCGTGCCGGCGGCAGACGTCCACGAGCGACGACGCGGAGAAGGTCGCCATCGTCACCGCCGAGCCTCCGGACCACATCGCCGGCGCGAGCTGGGTGACGTGGCCGGAGACCCACGCGAACGACAGGTGGATCGCCGTGCGGTCGCGCGGCGTCAGCCCGAGCAGCCGGGTGTAGGTCACGGCGGCGTGCCCGACCATCCGGCCGGTCACCCGCACCGCCTTGGGCCGGCCGGTGGTGCCGCTCGTGGCGATGAGCGCGTACGTCGCGTCCTCGTCCGGCAGCGGCCGCCCCGTGCGCCAGGGCAGCCGGCGCGTCAGCAGCACGTCGGCCGCGTCGTCGGCGGCGAGCCCGGCCTCGTCCGCCAGCGCGCGCAGCCCGGGCTGGCAGAGCACGAGCGACGGGCCGGTCAGCGCGGCGAGGTCGGCCAGCCGGGCCGGCGGCGCGTCGGCCGGCAGCCCGACGTGCACCAGGCCGGCGCGGGCGCAGGCCCAGAGCGCGACGGCCGCCTCGAGGCCGTTGCGGACGAGCAGGGCGACGCGGTCGCCGGGGCGCAGCCCGCGCGCCTCCAGCGCCTGCCCCGCCCCCTCGACCAGCGCCGCGAACTGCCCGTAGGTCACGGTCCGTTCGAGCGCCGGGTCGACGATCAGGACGTCGTCGGCGGACCGGGGGAGCGCCTGCTCGACCACGTCCACCAGCGAGGTCGGCCGGCTCGCCCAGCAGCGGACGGCAACGCCGCCGACCTCTTCCTCCACGAGCGCGATCTTCGTCTTCTGCCTGCCGGCCGAGCGTGGGGGCGAGGCACAGGACGAAGATCGCGGCGGGAGGGGCGAGGCGCCGTCCGGCGCCGGTAGCCCGCTCACCCTGCCAGCGCGGTGAGCGTGGCCTCTCGGACGTGCGCCGCCTGGGCGTGCACCAGCTGGAACGCCGCGGCCCGCAGCAGCCGCTGGGCGGGGTCATCCAGCCCCATGCCGCGGCCGCCACGCGAGGCCACGAGCGCCGTGCAGGCCTCCACGCCGAGCACGAGCGCCTGTCCGCGCAGCGCCAGCCGCTCGTCACCCGCCTCGGCCGGGTCGACGTCGTCCATGAGGCGGTAGGCCCGCTCGCGGACGTCCAGCACACGCTCCCGCAGCGCCGCGGCCACAGCCGGCGAGGCAGGCTCGAGCAGGTCGAGCGCCGCGAGCGCGACGCCGAAGGTCGACGGCTGCACGTTGCGGTTCATCACCGCGTCCCCCTCGGCCCAGGCGGCGAAGTCCTTGCGCAGGATCACCTCGTCGTCGTCCAGCACGAGGCCCTCGTAGCGCACCGCGTGCGTCGACGTGCCGCCCATCGCGGCCAGCTCGAGCTCGCCGAGCCCGACCAGGCCGGGCCGGTCGGCGGGCACGATCCCGAAGACCACCTCGGGCCCGCTGCCGTGGTCGGGCACCGTGCGGCCGCCCACGAACAGCGCGTCGTGCATGCCCCAGCCGGTGCACCACGGCTGCGGCCCGGTGAGCGCCCAGCCGGTGCCGGCCCGCACGGCCGACACCGACGGCCGCGCCGTGCGCAGGTTGCTCCACGCGACGCCGCCGAGCGCCTCACCGCGGCACAGCGGCGGCAGCCAGCGCGCCTTCAGCGCCTCGTTCTCGCTCGCGGCCAGGAACCGCACCACCGGCCCGTGCTGGTACCAGACGAACCACGCGTCGGGGCTGGCGCCGGCCAGCAGCTCGGCGACCTGCCGCTGCTGCGCGGGCGTCGCGCCGCCGAGCTCCGGCGGGCCGTGGACGGCCATCAGCCCGGCGTCGGCGAGCCGCTGGACGTCGGCACGGGTGACGCCGTCCCGCTCCAGCCGGCGCGCCTCGGCTGCCAGCTCGGCGCACAGCGACGCGGTGGCGGCGAGCAGGTCGCGGGGAGGGGCAGCCGTCGTCACCGTGCGGACGCTAGTGCGCCGGGCCGCGAGCCGCAGGTGGGCTACTCGACGGCGTGCCGGCCGCCGTCGGCGTGCACGAGCTCTCCGGTCGTCGCCGGCAGCAGGTCCGACAGCAGCGCCGCGACGGTGCGCGCGACCGCGGACCGATCGTCGGCGTCCCACCCGAGCGGCGCCCGCTCGGCCCAGTCGGCCACCAGCGCCTCGGTCTCTGGCAGGGCCCGCGACAGCATCGTGCGGGCCGGGCCGGACGCCACCAGGTTCACCCGGACGCCGGCCGGGCCGAGCTCGCGCGCCAGCTGCCGCGTCACCGCGGCGAGCCCGGCCCGCGCGACGGGGAGCCAGTCCGCGCCCGCCCGTGCGCGCGCCGGGTCGAGCGTCAGCCCGACCACCGAGGAGCCGCGGGTGAGCAGCGGCCGGAGCGCGTGCACGACCGCCGCCATCGACCACGCCGCGGTCTGCAGCGCCGGCGCGACGGCGTCCCACGGCGCGCCGGCGAACCCGGCGTCGCCGCGGTGCGGGTCGGGCTGCGGTTCCCGGTGCCGGTCGCCCAGGTAGGCGATGGCGTGCACCACGCCGTCGACACCGTCCCAGCCCGCCTCGCGGACGGCGTCGGCCAGCGCGGCGAGGTCGTCGGGCAGCTCGACGTCGAGCTCGAGCACCGGTGCGTCGACGCCCAGCCGGGGCGCGAGGCGGCTGGTGACGCGGTGCGCGCGGCAGACCGGCGAGGTGAGCAGCACCTCGGCGCCCCGGGCGCGGGTCTCGCGCACGACCGCGCTGGCCAGCGACGCCTCGGTGAGCACGCCCGTGACGAGCACCCGGCGGCCGGCCAGCAGCACGGTCAGGCCGCGACGCGCGCGGTGAGCAGGTCGAGCAGCTGGCCGACCGTCTTGGTCTCGGCGAGCTCCTCCTCGGCCAGCCGCACGTGCAGCTCGTCCTCGAGCGCCATGGCGTACTCGACCAG
>DATMJH010000020.1:0-4623 GCA_035554015.1 Mycobacteriales bacterium | reverse complement strand
CGTCCCGGTAGGTGATGTCGTGGCAGTTGGACGGCTCGAAGGGCTCCTCGCCGGGGGGCGCCTTGAAGGCCCACTCCGGCTCCCACAGCATCCGGTACACCTCGGGCCGGCAGGCCGCACGCCGCTGCTCGAGCGTCGCGGTGTCGGTCGGCGCGAACAGGCAGCTGCGCACGTCGACGACGTCGGTCCAGGTCTGGGCGTTGAAGTCGGCCCCGTTGTTGTAGAGGATGCCCGGCCGGTCGCGGTCGGCGGTGACCGTGTGCGACAGCCCGTTGAAGCGGATCAGGCCGATCTCGCGGACCTCGAAGCCCTCGCGGCCCAGGCCGCTGACGTCGATGATCTCGAGGCCACCGCCCGCGGCGTCGTGACAGCGCCCGAGGGCGTCGGTGGTGTCGACCAGGATCGAGGTGTCCTCCAGCGGAACCGCCTGCACGTCGTGCTGCAGCCCGGTGGCGGAGGTGCCGACCGTGCAGACGGCCGACCCGTGGTCGGCGACGATCTCCGGCTCCTCCAGCACCGTCCCCGAGCCGTCGGTGAGCCGCAGGATCCGCTGACCGATGAAGCCGGCCGTGCCGGTCGGCAGCGAGCTGATGTCGTCCTCGACCTGCCCGAGGGTGCCGCCCGAGACGTAGGTGACCCCGCCCTTGGTGAAGAACTCCAGGTCGCTGCCCTGCATGGGGCCGACGTTGGCGAGGTGCTGCCACTCCCCCTCGCCGCTCGACACGGCGAGCTCCGCGGGCAGGTTCGGAGCCACCGGGGAGAGCCGGTCACCGGGGTCGGTGTGGTCGGCCAGTGCCGGCGCGGCCGGGCCGGCGACGGCGACGGCGAGCAGAGCGGTCAACGCGGCGCGACGGTGCACGGTGCCTCCCGGGCAGAGCGAGTCAGGAGTCAGGACCTGACCTGTTTCGACGCCGTCTGCCGGGTTCCTGCCGATTGCAGGGAAGACGTCTGGTGGTGATCGACGGGTACGGTCGCGGGCGTGCAGGACGCGGACCGTGCGGTGGCCGTCCTGCCGGTGCTCCCCTGGGTGGGAGCCGCCGTGCTGGCCGTGCTTCTCGTCGGCCTGAACGTCCCGCCGCCACCGGCCGGGCGGCGCGCCCTCGCGAGGGTTCCCGGGTCCAGCGCCGCGCGGATGCCCGTGGCGGTCGCCGGCCTGGTCGCGGCCGCCGTCGTCACGGCGGTCGCCCGCTTCGGGCCGGCCAGCGAGCTCGACAACCCGGTGCCGGCGCTCGTGGTGGGTCTGGGATGGCCGCTGCTGTTCGTCGCGCCCGCGGCCGCGGGGCTGCTGCGCAGGCCGCCGTCGCGCGCGACGGACGCGCCCGGCGCGCCGCGGGACACCCGGCCGGCCGTGGTCGCCGCGGCCGCCGTCGTGGGCTACCTGTGCCTGGCTGCGCACCCGGCGGCGCCGCGCTCGCTGGCGGTGGCGGTGGCGGTGTACGCCGTCGTCATGGGCGCGTTGTGGCTCGCGCTGGGACGCGACGCGGTGAGCCGGACGGAGGTGCTCGGCCTGCTGACCCGCTGGTCGGCGCTCGGGCCTCGGCTGGTGCGCTGGCACCCGCCCCGCGGCGCGGCTGCGGTGCTCGCCGTGGTGCTCGGCGGCGCCTGGGCCGAGCGCGCGACCCGCACCCTGGCCTGGACCGACACCGGGGCCGGCCGGATCGCCGAGGCCGGGCTGCTCGCGGGGTGCGTCGCAGCGGCCGGCCTGGCTGCCGTGGCCCTGACCAGCTGGTCCGACGGTCGCGCCGCGCCGGTGCTGCTGCCCCTGGCGGCCGCCGCGGTCGTCGCAGGGGTGCTGCGCCGCGCCGTCATCAGCGCGCAGCTGCTCTGGGACCAGCTCGGTGCCGGGGCACCCGGCGTGGCGACCGACCCGCTCGGCGTGGCCGGCGGTCAGGCCGCCGCACTGGCCGTCGCCACCGTCGGGGGAGCGCTCGCCACCGCCGTGCTGGCCCGCCGGGTACCGGGCGGGAGCGTGCGCCTGCCCGGCGTGGCGGTGGTGCTGGCGGTCACCGCGGTGACCGGCACCGTCGTCCTGACGGTGTGACGCTCAGGCGCACTCGGTGCAGATCAGCCGGCCGCCCTTCTCGGAGGCCAGCTGGCTGCGGTGGTGGACGAGGAAGCAGCTGCTGCAGGTGAACTCGTCGCTCTGCTTCGGGAGCACCCGGACGGTGAGCTCCTCACCCGACAGGTCGGCACCGGGCAGCTCGAGCGACTCGTTGAGGTCGGCCTCGTCGACGTCGACCGTGCCCGCCTGCGCCTCGGCACGGCGAGCCTTGAGCTCCTCGAGGCTGTCCTCGCCGAGGTCGTCGGCCTCGGACCGGCGGGGCTGGTCGTAGTCGGTGGCCATGGTGGCCTTCCTCTGTCGCTGGAGAAGGGGCAGGGTCGTGCGGGATCGGCGCCGGGTCAACGCACGAGGGGCGACGGTTGTGCCCGCCCGCGGCGGACGGGTCCGGAGCGGCCCGACAGTAGCGGGCGAGGACCTCCGGCAGCACCGTCGCGCAGCGTGCCCTGCGCCACACGGCCGAACCCACCGACCGGGCGACACCGGACCCCGTCAGCGCTCCCAGGCGTAACCGCCACCGAGCAGCGAGGACAGCTCGGCGACGAGCTCGGCCCGGCGGCACGGGCGCGCGTCGAGCCACCAGTCACCGGCGGCCTGCACCATGCCGACGATGCCGTGCGCCCACGCGGCCGCGCGCAGGGGCGCGGCCCCGGTCTCGGCGGCGATGCCCTGTGCCAGCAGGTCGGCCAGTCGCCGGGTGAACGACCGGACCGAGCTCTGCGCCGGCGCCGCCTCGTCCGAGTGCACGAGGAAGCGGTACACCTGCGGCTCCCGCTCGATGGCCGCGAGGTAGGCGTCGACGGTGCGCTCGACCCGCTCCCGGCGCGAGCCGCGGGTGGTCAGCGCGGAGCTGAGGTCGGCGAGCAGCCGCTCGGTGTGCCGGTCGGCGAGGGCGGCGTACAGGCCGCTCTTGTCGCCGAAGTGCCGGTAGAGCACCGGTTTGGTGATGCCGGCCTCGGCGGCGATGGACGCCATCGACGCGGCCGGGCCGTCGCGCTGCACGATCCGGTCGGCGGCGTCGAGCAGCTCTGCGCGGCGCTGCTCGCGCGCGCGGACCGCGGCCAGGGGCACGCTGCTGCGCCTACGGGATCTGCACGCCGCTGATGGCGCGGCTGATGATCAGGCGCTGGATCTCGCTGGTGCCCTCGAAGATCGTGTAGATCTTCGCGTCGCGGTGCCAGCGCTCCACCGGGTACTCGCGGGTGTAGCCGTTGCCGCCGAGCACCTGGATCGCCTTCTCGGTCACCTCGACGGCGGTCTCGCCGGCGAACAGCTTGCTCATCGAGCCCTCGCCCGCGGTGAACGGGATGCCGTTCTTGCCCATCCACGCCGCCCGCCAGGTCAGCAGCCGCGCGGCGTCGACCTTCATCCTCATGTCGGCGAGCATGAACGCGATCGCCTGGTTCTGGATGATCGGGCGACCGAACTGCTCACGGGTCTTGGCGTACTCCAGCGCGTACTCGTAGGCGGCGCGCGCGATGCCGACGGCCTGCGCGCCGACGCTGGGTCGGGAGGCCTCGAAGGTCGCCATGGCGGCCTGGCCGCCCTTGCTCTTCGACGCCGCCGGCTGCTCGCCGCGGGCCACGGCCGCAGCGCGCTCGCGGGCTCGCGCCAGCCGCTCGTCGAGCTTGTCCTTGCCGCCCAGCAGCTGGCTGCCCGGGATGCGGCACTCGTCGAGGATGACCTCGGAGGTGTGCGAGGCCCGGATGCCGTGCTTCTGGAACTTCTGGCCCATCCGCAGCCCGACGCCGTCGGCGACCTTGTGCTCCGGGCCGACGACGAAGGAGGCCTGACCACGCGCCTTCAGCTCGGGCTCGACGGAGGCCACGACGACGTGCACGTCGGCGATGCCGCCGTTGGTGATCCAGGTCTTCACCCCGTTGAGCACCCACTCGTCGGTCTTCTCGTCGTAGACCGCCCGGGTGCGCAGGCCCGAGACGTCGGAGCCGGCGTTGGGCTCGGAGACGGCGAGGGCAGCGAGCTTGACGTCGTTCTCGTCGCCGAAGCAGCGCGGCACCCACTCGCCGATCTGGTCCATCGTGCCGTTGGCGAGGATGCCGGCCACGCCGAGCGTGGTGCCGACGAGCGACAGGCCGATGCCGGCGTCGCCCCAGAACAGCTCCTCCATGACCAGCGGCAGGCTGATGCCGGTCTCGTCGCCCCAGACGTTGGCGAAGAAGTCCAGCGAGTAGAGCCCCGCCTTGGCCGCCTCCTGGATGACCGGCCAGGGCGTCTCCTCGCGCTCGTCCCACTCCGACGCGACCGGCCGGACGACGTTCTCGGCGAACTCGTGGACCCACTTCTGGAGCGTCTGCTGGTCCTCGTTGAGCTGCATCGTGAAGCCGGACATGCGGGACTCCTCGGAGGCGGCGGCTGTTACCGCCGGTAACAGTGCCGCCCCGACGCGCGCGGTGTCAAGCCGACGAGGCGCCGATCACCCCGTCAGCCGGTCACGACGTCGCGCGCCTCGTCCGGGGTCAGACCGCTCGATCGGCACGGGGCGCCGGGCTCGCCGCCCTGGTCGCCGCCGGCGTAGCGCTCCACGAACTGCCGGAGCGCCGGAT
>DATMJH010000019.1:0-3033 GCA_035554015.1 Mycobacteriales bacterium | reverse complement strand
AGCTGCACCGGCACCTGCGCGACGGCGGTGCCACCCGCAGGCACGGTGATCGTCGTCGGGGTCGCGGTGTCGCCGGCCGCGGAGGTGAGGTTCGTCACCACCGACAGGCTGGTCTTGGCGTGGTTCTTCACCTCGGTGGCGTAGGTGATCCGCTGACCGCCGGTGCCGCTCCGGTCGGTGACGCCCTTGCTGCCGTCGGCGTTGGTGGGCGCGATCGGCTTGAGGCCCGACTGCAGGATCTCGAGCACCTGCACCTTGGTCACGAGGGCGCCTGCAGCAGTGCTCGCCGACTGGAAGTTGTCACTCGACACCTGCACCCGGAAGTCGCCGAGCAGGTCGCGCGCCGACGGCGCTGCGACGTTGGCCGGGAAGGTGATGTCGAGCGACTGGCCGGCACGCAGGCTGCAGCCGCGGTAGGTGAGGAACTGCGTGGTGCTGAGGCTGGTGGCCTTCGCCTCGGTGCAGCCGGGGGCCGTCCCGGTGCCGCTGCCGAGCGAGATGCCCGCTTCGCTGACGGGCAGGTTGATCCGCACTGCGTTGATCGTCTTGCCGACGAGGAGCGACTCGTTGTTGGTGACCCGAACGGTGAACGAGCGGTCCGCACCGGGGTAGACGGCGCCACCCGCGGTCAGCGCGGCAGTGCTCGCGGCCGACGCGAAGGCGGCGGTCGCCGGCAGCATCGCGGCTGCGGTCGCCGCCGCAGCCGCGGCGGCGAGAACTCGACGGTTCATGTGTGCTCCTCGGACTGTTGGGCCCTGCGGGGGTGGGCCCGGTCGCAGGGTGGATTCGCCGTCTCAACGACGAGTCCTGCCGGAGGTGACGAATTCTTTCCGCGAAGCAGGTGAGAAGTCCGATTGGCGGGGGTACGGCACGGTACTCGTCGCCCGTACGGGCGAACGGCTCAGTCCTGCTGGTGCAGCTGCCGCGCGGCCTCGGTCACCGAGCCCGACAGCGACGGGTAGATCGAGAACGTGTGCGAGAGCTGGTCGACCGTCAGCGCGTGCTGCACCGCCATCGACACCGGCAGGATCAGCTCGCTGGCGCCCGGCGCGACGACGACGCCGCCGAGCACGGTGCCGGTGCCCGGACGGCAGAACAGCTTCACGAAGCCGTCCGTCAGGCCGAGCATCTTGGCCCGGGCGTTCGTCGCCAGCGGCAGCCGGACCACGTGCGCGTTGACGGCACCCTGCTCGACCTGCGTCTGCGTCAGCCCGACCGAGGCGACCTGGGGGTCGGTGAAGACGTTGGCCGCCACGGTGCCCAGGCGCAGCGGGGCCACCGCCTCCCCCAGCGCGTGCCACATCGCGATGCGGCCCTGCATGGCGGCGACCGAGGCGAGCATCAGCACGCCGGTGCAGTCGCCGGCGGCGTAGACGCCGGGCACGGTGGTGCGCGAGACCCGGTCCACCTGCACGAACCCGCCGTCGGTGAGCACCACGCCGGCGTCCTCGAGGCCGAGCCCCGTCGTGTTGGGCACGGACCCGACGGTCATGAGCGCGTGCGACCCGAGCACCTCGCTGCCGTCTGTGAGGCGCACGCAGACGCCGTCGCCCCGACGCTCGACCGCCGCGGCCCGCCCGCGCCGCACCTGCATGCCGCGGCGCTGGAAGACGCCCTCGAGCAGCTCGGCGGCGTCGCGGTCCTCGCCCGGCAGCAACCGGTCGCGGCTGGAGACCAGGGTCACCTGGCAGCCCATCGCGAGGTAGGCGTTGGCGAACTCGGCGCCGGTGACGCCGGAGCCCACGACCACCAGGCGCTCCGGGAGCTCGCGAAGGTCGTACAGCTGGCGCCAGTCGAGCACGCGCTCGCCGTCCGGCTCGGCGCCGGGCACGACGCGGGGGTGGGCGCCGGTCGCCAGCAGCACGACGTCGGCGTCGACCTGCTCGTCACCGCCGTCGGCGAGCGCGACGTCGACCTGGCCGGCTCCGCGCAGGCGGGCGGCACCGTGCAGCACCCGCACGCCCTCCCGGCCGAGGCGCGCCGTGATGTCGGCCGACTGCGCCAGCGCGAGCGACTTCACCCGGGCGTGCACCTCGTCGACAGCGGCGAACACCCGTCCCTCGGAGCAGACGCCGACGGCCTCGGCGTCGTCGAGGTGGTCGAGGAACTCGCTCGTGGCGATGAAGGTCTTGGACGGCACGCAGTCCGACAGCACGCACTGCCCGCCGACGCCGTCGCGCTCGACCAGGGTGACCTCGGCGTCGTGCTGGACCGCGACCAGCGCCGCCTCGTACCCGGCGGGCCCTCCTCCGACGATGGCGATGCGCGTCACCGGCCCATCCTCGCGCACGCCGCGGGGCCAGCCGTCGTCAGTACGCTCGCCGCCATGGCGCTCTACGCGGCGTACGGGAGCAACCTCGACCCGGCGCAGATGCTGCAGCGCTGCCCCCACTCCCCCGCCGCCGGCACCGGGTGGCTCGAGGGCTGGCGGCTCACCTTCGGCGCCGAGGACCTCGGCTGGGAGGGTTCGCTGGCCACGCTGGTCGAGGCGTCCGGCGACCGGGTCTTCGTCGGGCTCTACGACCTGACCGACGCCGACGCCCGCAACCTCGACGCCTGGGAGGGCGCCGACACCGGGCTCTACCGCAAGCTCCGGGTGCGGGTGGCCACGCTCGACGGCGAGGTGCTGGCCTGGGTGTACGTGCTCGACGGCTACGAGGGCGGCATGCCGTCGGCGCGCTACCTCGGCGTGCTGGCGGACGCCGCTCAGGCGGCCGGCGCGCCTGACGACTACGTGGCCGAGCTGCGCAGCCGGCCGTGCCGCTCGATCGGGGACTGACCGCCGGCGCCGCGCCCCCGGGCGCGAGGGTGATCATGGTGCGGAGGGCGCGCTGACCCGCGGCGACGGCTGCACCGTGATCAGCCTGCGGCGCGGGCGCAAGGGTGATCACGGTGCGCACCGCGCGCCTCGGACCGGCACCAGACGCACCATGATTGACCTGCGGGCGACGCCGCGGGCGACGCCGTCAGCCGGCTTGCAGCGCGCCGACGGCGACGGCCGTCATGACCCGCACCCCGGCGGGCAGGGCCTCC
>DATMJH010000018.1:0-4964 GCA_035554015.1 Mycobacteriales bacterium | reverse complement strand
ATTCGCCGCGATCGCCCGCATTCCTGCCCCGTGCCCGGCCGTTGCGTCCGGCGAGGCGCCGCGGCGGCGTGTGCTGCCAGACGGACGCAACGACGGGGTGGGCGGAGGTCAGTCGGGGGGGCCGTCGCGGAGCCGGGCCAGCCAGGCGGCGGAGGCGCGGAAGTCGTCGTCGGACGTCCCCGGGCGCACGGCCGGGGCGACGCCGTCGGCCCGGGGATAGCTGCCGAGCACCCGGACGTCCGCGCACACCCGGCGCAGCGCCGACAGCGCCTCCCCGACCCGCGCGTCGGCGAGGTGGCCCTCGCAGTCGACGGAGAAGAAGTAGCGACCGAGCCGGTCGCCGGTGGGCCGCGACTCGATCCGGGTCAGGTTGACGCCGCGCACGGCGAACTCGGTGAGCAGCTCGAGCAGCGCGCCGGGGTGGTCGTCGGCGATGAAGGCGAACAGCGTCGTGCGGTCGGCGCCGGTCGGCGCCGGCGGGGGGCCCGGGCGCGAGACGAGCACGAACCGGGTGACGGCGCCGTCCCGGTCGTGCACGTCGTCGGCGAGCACCTCGAGCCCGTAGTGGCCGGCGGCGACCGGTGCGGCGAGCGCGGCGTCGTGGCGACCGGCCGCGACCTCGCGCGCGCCGTCGGCGGTGGACGGCGCCGGCACCACCGAGGCCTCGGGCAGCACCTGCCGCAGCCAGCGCCGGCACTGCGCCTCGGCGTGCGGGTGCGTCGCGACCGTGCGGACCTCGTGCAGCCCGGTGCCGGGCCGGGCCAGCAGCGCGAAGCTGACCGGCAGCAGCACCTCGCGGGTCACCTGCAGCGGCTCGCCGGAGGCCAGCTCGTCGAGCGTCGTCGCGACCGAGCCCTCGACCGAGTTCTCCAGCGGCACCACGGCGCCGTCGAGGTCGCCCGCGCGGACGGCGTCGAGCGCCTCGGCGACCGAGGCGTACGGGCGCAGGTCGGCGCGCGCGGCGGCGGGCAGCGTGCGCAGCGCGGCCTCGGTGAAGGTGCCCGCCGGTCCGAGGAAGCCGAAGCGCGCGGGCGGCACGCCCGGCATCAGCCCGCCTGCTCGAGCCGCGGCGCCGGGGTGCGGGCCCGCGCCACCGCCTCCCGCTCCTCCGGGGACAGCGGGTGGCCGCTCGCACCGGCGGTGATGCCCTTGGCGTACGTGCGCGTCTCGCTGCGCCCGTTGATGCTCGACAGCACGATGCCGTCGCCGGCGTCGTCGAGCAGGGCCGCGGAGAACGACAGCCGGCCGGCGAGGTCGTCGAACGCGTCGTAGCGGACGACGGCGACGTGCCGCAGCGCGGTCGACAGGTCCGCCCGCGCCTGGGCGACCTCGGCGCGCAGCCCCTCCACCTCGCGGCGCGGCCCGTCGACCAGCGGGCGGCCGACGCTCGACAGGGCGGCGGGCGTCTCGGCGAGCACGGTGGCCAGCGCGGACTCGACCCGCCGCAGCCGGGCGGCGAGGACCGCGACGAGCGTGACCGCCACCAGGGCCGCGCCGACCGCGGCCAGCGTCGCGGCGGTCGAGAGCGGCACGTCCGGAGGGTAGCGCCGCACGGGCCGCGGGAGTGGCAGGCTGGCGGCGTGGATCGGGACGGCGTGCGCGCGCTGCTGCACGACGTCGCCGCCGGCCGGGCCGACCCCGACACCGCGCTGGCCTCCCTCGTGGAGGCGCCGTACGCCGACCTGGCTCACAGCGTGGTCGACCTGCACCGCGAGCTGCGGACCGGCGACCCGGAGGTCGTCTACGCGGCGGGCAAGACGACGGGGCAGGTACTCGACGTCGTCGCCACCCTGCGAGCGCGCACCGACCGCGCCGTGCTGGTCACCCGCGCGACGCCGGAGACCGCCGACGCGCTCGAGGCCGCCCACCCGCAGGTCATCCGCGAGGGCGCGACGCTGGCCGTCGGGGCGCTGCCCCCACCGGTCGGCTGCGTCGCGGTGGTCGCGGCCGGCACATCCGACGGGCCAGTCGCGGCCGAGGCCGCCCTCACCGTGCGGGCCTTCGGCGCCGGCGCCGAGCGGGTCGACGACGTCGGCGTGGCCGGGCTGCACCGGCTGCTGACCGCCCGTCCGGCGCTGGAGCGCGCGGACTGCGTCGTCGTCGTCGCCGGGATGGAGGGCGCGCTGCCGAGCGTCGTCGGCGGGCTGGTCGGGACGCCGCTGGTGGCGGTGCCGACGTCGGTCGGCTACGGCGCCTCCTTCGGCGGGCTGGCCGCGCTGCTGGGCATGCTGAACTCCTGCGCACCCGGCGTCGGGGTCGTCAACATCGACAACGGGTTCGGCGCCGGGGTGCTGGCGGCGCGCATCGCCCGGACGGCGCGGCGCGGATGACCGTCGGCTGGCTCGACTGCTCGGCCGGCGTCAGCGGCGACATGCTGCTCGGCGCGCTCGTCGACGCCGGCGCGCCGCTCGAGGTGCTCCAGGCGGCGGTCGACGCCGTGCTGCCGGGCGCGGCGCGACTGGTCGCCGAGCCGGTGCGCCGCGGCGGGCTGGCGGCGCTGCACGTGCGGGTGGAGGTGGCCGGCGCCCAGCCCCGGCGCACCTGGCGCGAGGTGCGGGGGCTGCTCGACGGCGCCGACCTCGACGGGGCGGTGCGCGCGACGGCGCTGCGGGCGTTCGGGCTGCTCGCCGAGGCGGAGGCGCAGGTGCACCGGGTGGCCGTCGAGGACGTGCACTTCCACGAGGTGGGGGCGGTCGACGCCGTCGCCGACGTCGTGGGCGCCGCGGCCGGCGCCGCCGCGCTGGGCCTGCAGCACCTCACCGTCTCGACCGTCTCGGTCGGCAGCGGCACGACCTCGGCAGAGCACGGCCGGCTGCCGGTGCCGGTGCCGGCGGTGCTGGCGCTGCTGCAGGGCGTACCCGTGCAGGCCGGAGCGGCGGCGCACGAGGCGACGACGCCGACCGGCGCGGCGCTGGTGCGCGCGCTCGCCGACGCGTTCGGCCCGCTGCCGGCGATGACGCCGGCTCGCACCGGGGTCGGCGCCGGCGGTCGAGACCGGCCGGAGCTCGCGAACGCCGTCCGGCTGGTGGTCGGCGAGCCGCTCGGTGCCGCGCCGGCCGCGGTCGTCGTCGAGGCCAACGTCGACGACCTCGACCCGCGGGTGTGGCCACACGTCCTGGAGCGGCTGCTCGCCGCCGGCGCGCACGACGCCTGGCTCACGCCGGTGCTCATGAAGAAGGGCCGGCCGGCGCACGTGCTGTCGGTGCTCTGCCCCGCCGCCGCGCTCGGCGCGGTGCGCGACGTCGTCCTCACCGAGACGAGCACGATCGGGCTGCGCGAGTACGGCGTCGAGCGCACGGTGCTCGACCGCGAGACGTGGACGGTCGAGGTCGACGGGCAGCGGGTGCGGGTCAAGGCGGCACGGCGGGCCGGCGAGGTCGTGAACGCGGCACCGGAGTGGGACGACGTCGTCGCCGCGGCGGCGGTGCTCGGCCGGCCGGTGAAGCAGGTGCTGCGGGCGGCGACCGCCGCGGCGCACGCTCAGGCGCTGGCGGCGGCCCGGCCCGCGGTTCCGGACCCGGACTCCGCCTCGGCCAGCTCGCGCATGCCCTCGGCCAGCGGCCGGTAGGTCCAGCCCAGCTCGCGCTGCGCCTTGTCGCTGCTCGCCCAGAAGGTGACGCCGTCGGAAGAGCTGATCAGCTCTCTCAGGTTCGGCGGGAAGCCCAGCGGCGGACCGACGACGCGGCCGAACGGTGAGATCGCCTTGAGCAGCGCGGTCGGCACCGTGCGCGACGGCGCCTTGCGGCCGGCCTGCTCGGCCAGCACCGTGAGCAGACCACGGTTGGTGGTCGGGTCGCCAGCGAGCACGTACGACTCGCCCGGCACGCCCTTGTCGAGGGCGAGCAGCACGCCGGCCGCGACGTCGTCGCGGTGCACGGGCGTGATACCGAGGTCGGGGAACGGAAGCGCGGGCAGCTTGCCGGTGAGGAACTGCCGGACCATCTCGCCGAAGGTGCTCGGGTCGCCGGGGCCGTAGACGACGCCCGGCTGCACGATGACGAGCGGCAGCCCCCGCTCAGCGATCTCGTGCGCGCGGGCGTGCGCCTCGGCCTTGGTCGACTCGTAGACCGACGTGGGCGGCACGTCGTCGGGCTTGGTGTGACCCTCGCTGACGACCTGCCCGCGGGTGTTGCCGAACACGGCGACGGTGGACACGTACACCGCCTTGCGCACTCCGGCTGACAGCGCCGCGCCGAGCACCCGCTCGGTGCCGCCGACGTTGGTGTCGACCAGCGCGGGGCGGCGGTCGGCCGGCACCCCGACCTCGTACAGCGCTGCGCCGTGCACGACGGCGTCGGCGCCGGAGCAGGCGGCGGTCAGCGCCCGCTCGTCGGACAGGTCGCCGACGACGAGGTCGCAGCCGAGCTCGGCCAGCCGCGCCGCGCGGCTCTGATCGCGGACCAGTGCCCGGACACGGTCGCCGCGTGCCCGCAGCTGCCGGGCCACCTCGCCACCGATGAAGCCGGTGCCGCCGGTGAGGAAGACGTCCATGCCGCGGACAGTAGACGGCGAACCGCCACCTCGCCGTGATGGCGCCGTGACGCGCCCGTGACCTGTCGTCTCAGCTGCGCTGGGTCATCGAGAAGCGCAGCCGGGTCATGCCGTTCCTGGGCTCGGTCTCCATGCCGGTCTCGTCGAACAGCTGCTGCACCCGGTCGGCGAGCTCGGCGGCCGTCCAGCGGCTGCCGCCCTTCTGGATGAACGCCTCGCTGGTCCACGGCCGGTACAGCTCGACGGCGTCGCCCTGCACGCCGAACACCTTGCCGCTGATGTGCGCGGAGGCGTCGCTGCAGAGGTAGGCCACGAAGGGGGCGACGTTGTCCGGGTGCCAGAAGTCGAACCCCTCCTGCGACCCGCCCTCGATCGAGCCGTAGGCGCCCTCGGTCATCCGGGTGCGGGCCGCCGGGCAGATCGCGTTCACGGTGATGCCGTGCTTCCAGTTCTCCTGCGCCACGATCTGGGCG
>DATMJH010000017.1:0-4072 GCA_035554015.1 Mycobacteriales bacterium | reverse complement strand
TGGTGCACGCGTGCACCGGCGTGGTCGACGACGTGGTCGCTGCCGAGTGCCAGCGGCGGCGGATCTGGTGCGTGCGCGCCGACGACGCCGGGCGCTCCGCCGCCTGGGTGCCCGCTGTCGCGCGCGTGGACGACGTCGTGCTGTCGGTGACCGCCGGCGGCGACCCGCGCCGCGCCGTCGCCCTGCGCGACGCGCTGGCGCTGCACGTCGAGCTGGGCGAGGTGCCGCTGCGCCGCTCGCGAGCCGGCGCCGGGTGCGTCGCGCTCGTCGGCGGCGGACCGGGCGACCCGGGGCTGCTGACGGTGCGTGGCCGCCGGGTGCTCGCCGCGGCCGACGTCGTGCTGCGCGACCGCCTCGCGCCGCACGTCGACCTGCCGGACGGCGTCGAGGTGGTCGAGGTCGGCAAGGACTCCGCCGGCAGGCCCACGCCGCAGCGCGACATCGAAGCGGTGATGGTCGAGCGCGCGCAGGCCGGCCAGCGCGTCGTGCGCCTCAAGGGCGGCGACGTGCACCTGTTCGCCCGCGGGGTCGAGGAGGTCGCGGCGTGCGTCGAGGCGGGCGTGCCGGTGGAGGTCGTCCCGGGGGTCTCGTCGGCCTTCGCCGTGCCGGCGTACGCCGGGATCCCCGTGACGGCGCGCGGTGTGACGCAGTCGGTGTCCGTCGTGTCGGCGCACCTGCCGCCGGGGGACCCGGGGTCGACAGTCGACTGGGACGCGCTCGCGCGGGTCGGCGGCACGCTCGTGCTGCTCATGGCGGTGGGCCGGCTGACCGAGGTGTGCGAGGCGCTCATGGCCGGCGGTCGCGCCGGCACCACGCCCGTCGCCGTCGTGCACGACGGCACGCTGTCGAGCCAGCGGACGGTCGTGACCACGCTGGCGTGGGCGGCGCACGACGCCGCCGACGTCCCGGCGCCTGCCGTGGTCGTCGTCGGCGAGGTCGTCGCGGCGCGGGTCACGCCGTGACGGCGACTGTGCTGCTCGGCGTGGCGCACGGCTCGCGCGACCCGGCGTCGCAGGACGTCGTCCGCTCCCTGCTCCTGCAGGCCGCCGCCGCACGTCCGGGGCTGCGGGTGGCCGACGCGTACGTCGACAACGCCTCACCGTCGGTGCGCCGCGGGCTGCAGGCGCTGGCCGACGACGGCGTCGACGACGTCGCGGTGGTGCCGCTGCTGCTCACCCCCGCCTCGCACAGCAAGACCGACGTCGCCGCCTCGGTGCAGGCCGGCCGGCTCGCGCACCCCGGTATGCGGCTGCGCTACGGCCGGCCGCTCGGACCGCACCCGGCGCTGGTCGACGTCGTCGCGCGTCGGCTGCACGAGGCGGGTGCCGGTGACGAGGACCCGGTGCTGCTCGTCGCCGGCGGGGCGCTCGACCCGGACGCGAACGCGCAGGTCGCCGCGACGGCGCGGTTGCTGTGGGAGGGCCGGCCGTGGCCGTCGGTCGACATCGCGTTCGCGTCGACGACGCGGCCGACGGTGCCGGAGGCGGTGGCTCGGCTGCGGTCCCTCGGGCACGGGCGGGTCGCCGTGGCGCGGTACTTCCTCGGGCCGGGGTACCTGCCCCGGCTGGTCGAGAAGCAGGCCCGCGACGTCGGAGGCGTCGACGTCGTCGTCGCCGCTCCCGTCGGTGATGCGGCGGAGATCGCGCGGCTGGTGCTGCAGCGGTACGACGAGGCGCTGCACGGCGACATCCGCATGAACTGCGACGTGTGCCTCTACCGCGTCGCGATGCCCGGCCGTGAGGACGCCGTCGGGGCGGTGCAGGAGCCGCACAGCCATCCCGAGGACGACGGGTGAGGCGGCGGCGTCAGGACAGCCGGGTCAGCCGGATCTCGGTGGTCTCGTCGTAGGCGTGCGGCTGCTCGCAGTTGCGCAGCGGCTGGGCTTCGAGCGTGCGGCTGCCGCTGCCGGTCCGGGTGTCGCCGACCGCCAGGCCGTCGAAGTCCGGCACGGACATGCTGACCGTGACGCTGATGCGGGCGAGGCTGTCCGGCTCCTGGGTGCCGTCCTCGTAGACGCACGGCTCCTCGGACACGCCCGAGCCGCTCACCTCGAGAGCTCCGCCGTCGAAGGTCAGGCCGTACTGGTCGCCGTCGTCGCTCCCGATCGAACCCTCGCAGTCGGTCGGCGTGGTGCAGTCGAGCGTCACCGTCCACTCGGCTGACGTCGTCGCGCCGACCGAGCCGTCCGGGAACGTCGTCTCGACGACCGTGGTCTCCACCCGGTACCGGCCGCTCGCGCTCGCGGCGACCTGCCGCTCCTCGCTGACCGGCCGGGCCGACGGCTGCGGGGCCGGGTCGTCGTCACCGCCGGTCAGCAGCAGCGCTGCGCCTGTCGCGCCACCGGCGAGCACGAGCCCCGCGGCCGCGAGGCCGAGGGCGCGGCGCCCGCCGACGGCTCGGCGGGCGGCCGCCCCCGTCGCCGCCGTCGCCGTCGCCGGCGCAGTGCCGGTCGCGGCCGAGCCGGTCGTGAGGCTCACCGACTCCGTGCTTGCCGACGGCACGGCACCGGAGGCGCCCGCGCCGCCCCGCACCGCCGAGACGGCCGCGGCCACCGACGCACCGGACAGCCACCCGGCGCCGAACCGGCGCTCGGCCTGCTCGTCGAGCTCGCGCAGCAGCGCCCGGCCGTCCGGCGGCCGCGCTGCGGCGTCCTTGGCCAGGCACCGGGCGACGAGGTCGGCGAAGCCCTCGCCGTGCCCGGTGAGCGGCGGCGGCGCCTGCTCGCGGTGCGCACGCAGCACCTGCTCGACATCGGCGCTCGGGAACGGCGGCCGGCCGGTCAGGAGCAGGTGGAGCAGCGCGCCGGCGGAGTACACGTCACCCGGCGGACCGACCGGCTCGCCGCGGGCCGCCTCCGGGCTGAGGAACGCCGGCGTTCCGACGACGCCCGCGTCGTCCCGCGGAGCGGCGAGCCCGAAGTCCACCAGCATGGACGTGCCGTGCTCGTCGAGCATCACGTTGCGCGGCGCGACGTCGCGGTGCACGACGCCGCGGTCGTGGGCGTGCGCCAGGCCCTGGACGGCACCGCGCAGCACCCCGACCGCCTGCTGCGCGGCGAGTGCGCCGTGGTGCTCGAGCAGCCGGTCGAGCGTGACGCCGTCGACCCACTCCATGGCCAGCCACGGCGGGTCCGCGGTCAGGTCGGCGTCGCGCAGGCCGACCACGTGCGGGTCGTCGAGCGATGCGAGCGCCGCCGCCTCGCTGCGCAGCCGGTCGAGCACCTCGGGCGCCCTGCGCACGGCGTCCGACAGCTGCTTGACCGCCACCTGCTCGCCGGAGGTGACGTGCCGGGCGCGGAAGACCGTGCCGGTGGCACCGGACGCCACCGCGTCCATCAGCTCGTACTCGCCGCAGCGCACCGGACCTCCTCGTCAGGACAGGACCGACGCCTTGTCGACCGCGAGCCGCAGCAGCTCGAGCGCGCGGTCCCGGTCCACCGGCTCGGTGGTCGTGTACTGCACGTTGACCAGCAGCCGGCCGCGCCGCGCGGTCATGTCCCAGCGGAAGCCGGTGTAGCCGCCGGTGTAGGCCTGGTCGACGCCGGCCGCGTCGTCGGCGTCGACGTCGGCGTCCGTGTCCAGGTCGAGCGGCCCACGGACCGTCACGGTGTAGGTGGTCTCCGCGACCGTCTCGTCGAAGCGGCAGCGCGCCTCCGCGCGCTGCCGCACGAGGGTGAGGAGCTCCTCGGCCTCGGCGACGGACTCGGCCACCGTGATCCGCTCGAAGACCTGCTCGGTCGCCTCCGGGTCCGTCATCGGCCCGACGCTGACCTCGGCGGCGGTGTCGACGTCGCCGTCGACCTCGCACAGCGGCTTCTCGCTCACGCCGGCCTCCGCTGCCTCGGAACCGGCGACCGCCGGTGGAGGACCGGTGAAGTCGGTGCCCAGCTCGCGAGGCGTCAGGAGCGCGGTGAGCAGCTGACCCTCGGCGGGTGGCGCGGCGGAGGCCGACGCGTCGGCGGTGTCGTCGGAGGGCGGTCGGCCGTCGCCGCCGCAGGCCACGGCGGTCGAGAGCAGCAGCACGGCACAGCACCACCGGCCGACGCTGCTGAGCACGGCGCGCACCGTACGCC
>DATMJH010000016.1:0-10491 GCA_035554015.1 Mycobacteriales bacterium | reverse complement strand
GTGCTGCACCTGGGCAGCTTCCCGCTGCCGCCCGAACGCGGCGACTACGGCAGCGGCGCCGTCGACGCGATGTCGGCCACCGACGTCTTCGTGAGCATCGTCGAGTTCCACCCGGACGCTGCCACGACGCCGCTGTTCGCGCACGAGGGCGTCCCGCGGGCGCTGACCGCCGACGACTTCGGGGCCGACGCGCTGCAGCGGGTGCTGCGCGGCCAGAGCGGGTGCCAGCGGTTCTTCCGGGTGAACGGCCGCGCGTTCTGCCTCTACGTGGTGCTCGGCTCGCACCTGCGGCGGCACCTGCTGATCGGGCGGGTCAACGAGGTGCTCGAGCAGCTGGAGATCGCCGAGGCCCCGTCGTGACGGCGCGACGGCGCGGCCGCCTGCTCGTGCTGCCGGTGCTGGTGCTGCTGGCGCTGGCCACGCTGCCGGGGAGCGTGGCCGGCCGGCCGGCGCCCGCCGTCGGCGCCACCAGCGTGCCCGGCACCGTGCTGTGGCTGGAGACCCTCGACCGCGGCGACCACTTCCGGCTCGTGCTCGGCGGCACGGGCGGCGGGCGCGTGCGGATCCTCGCGCCGCAGGTGTACGGGCGACCGGCGATCTCGCCCGACGGCCAGACCGTCGCCTACACGGCGCCGCTCAGCGACGACGGCAGCACGGGTCGGTACGGGCTGTTCCTCGTCCGCGTCGACGGGTCGGGCCGGCGGCTGCTGTCGCGCGGCGGGTACGGCGACTTCGACCCTGCCTGGTCGCCGGACGCCCGGCACCTCGTCGTCAGCCGCAACACCACCGGGGCGCTGTCCCCCTCGTGCTGCCGGCTGTGGATCATCGGCGTCGACGGCAGCTCACGGCCGGTGCACGGAGCGACGTCGGCCAGGCAGCCGACCTGGTCGCCGGAGGGCAGCACCCTCGCCTTCGCCGCGCCCGACGGGATCCGCGTCATCTCGCCGTCCGGCGGCAGCGCGCGCGTCGTGGTGCGCGGCGCGCTGCAGTGGCCCTCCTTCAGCCCGACCGGAGGGACGCTGGCGTACGCCAGGCGCACCGGTGCCGACCGCGGCACGATCTCCTTCGTCGCCACCGTGGGCGGCACGCCCCAGGACACCAGCGCCGGTGCCAGCGGCGGCGTGCCGGAGTCGCCCGTGTGGGTGGACCACGCGCGCGTCATGCACGTCAACTTCTGGGGTGTCGGCGAGAACGGCCGCCGCCGAGCCGAGGTCCGCGTCACCGACGTGCACGGCACCTCGGTCCCGCAGTTCGCGACCGGGATCCCGCTGTTCTACCTGGCCTGGAACGACGGCCCGCGGGGGCTGACGTGGATCGACGCCGTCAAGCTGCGCAACACCGGAACCCGCACCACGGAGCTGCACGTGCTGCACCCGGTCGGGGGCTGGTCGCGGTTCGCGCTGCACACGGGCACGGCGCTGCACCAGGTCGATCCCGGGCAGTGGCAGCTGCGGACGGTGCCGGTCAGCGCCGACCTGCTCGCCGTGCGGCTGTCCGGCGGTGGTGCCGGTCGCGTCGAGGTGCACCGGCTGTCGGGGGCGAGTCGCTATCGGCAGTTCACGCTGCACCGGGCGACGCCGATGCCCAGCGTCGCCAGCGGCTACCAGGTGGCGTTCGCCGACACCGGGCGCGGGCCGGACCTCTACCTCGTCCGCGCCGGCGCGGCCGGCGACGGCCGGCGGGTGGAGCTGCACGTGCTCACCGCGGCGTCGGGCTACAGCCAGTGGTCGCTGCGCACGGCGACGAGCCTGCCGTCGACGGGTGACCAGTGGTCGTTCGCGGTGGCGCGGCGCACCGGCGACCTGGTCGGCGTGAAGCTCAGCGGCACCGTGGACGGCCGGCCCGAGGTGCATGTGCTGTCGCGGGCGTCGGGATACCAGTCGTACAGCGCGCAGACCGCCACGACGCTGCCGGTCGTCGTCGACCCGGCGCAGTGGACGTTCTCGCTCGGCGACGACGACTACGACGGCACGTCCGACCTGTTCGCCGTGCAGACCGCCGGTACCGCCAGCGGCAGGGTGGAGCTGTCCGTGCTCACCGGCGGCTCCGGGTACACCGAGCAGCGCCGCACCGGCCACCCCACCGCGCTCAACCAGCTCGACGCCGACTGGTCGGTGCGCGGCCGCAGCTGACGCGATCAGCGGCCGGTGCGCTGCGGTCTCGTCGGCTGCGGCCACCTCGTGTCGACGCGGCCGTCACCCAGCGCACGGCACGGCCATGCGCGCCGGGACGGCGAGCTGGACCGCGTGAGCGCGGCCGCGCACGCACAGCAGGCCGCGTCCCGGCACGACGTCGCCACCGGTGGACCGGGACAGCCGCACGCCGAGCAGGTCGCCGTCGGCGGGGGACTGCGGTGACAGCAGCACGCCCGCGCGCGACCGGCGAACGTCGACGACGAAGCCGCGGAAGCCGGTGACGAGGTCGTCGGTGGTGCCCGCGACGACGACGACGGCCCCGGCGTCGCGGGCGTCCCGGACAGCGCGCTCGAGGACGGCGGCCACCGGCCCGTCGACGAGCAGCTCGGCGTCGTCCACCAGCAGCGCGCACCTGCGCAGGTCGCCGCCCGCGTCGCGCAGCGCCGCCTCGAGGGCGGCTGCGGCGTCGGTCGAGGTGTGGCAGCCGGGCAGGTCGCGCAGCGGCGAGGGGCGCGGGGCGACGGTGACGACGTCGAGCCCCCGTGCGGTCAGCTGCTCGGCCACGCCGAGCAGCGCGCTGCTGCGACCGGAGCGCGGCGGCCCGGCGACGAGGAACCCGGGCAGGTGCTCGGCGAGGTCGACGCCCACCGGCTCGAGCTCGTCGCCGCCGACGCCGAGCGTCACCGCGGTGCCCCCGGCGGCCGTCGGGCCAACGACCGGCAGGTCGGCGAGCGGGACGCAGGTGGGCAGTGCCGCCACCTGGCGGGGCCGGGAGCCGGGCCCCGGTCGGGGGGCCCGGGCGGCCAGGCCCAGCAGCGCCTCGACCTGCGCCGGCCCGGCCGGGTCCTCGTGCAGCAGCGCCACCTGGGCGAGCAGCGGTGCGCCGGTGACCGAGAACCCCCGGCCGGGCGGGAGGTCGCCCGGCACGGTGCGGGCCGGGACGCCGGCGCCCGCGTAGTCACCGCGGTCGGCCAGGCGAAGCAGCAGCCGATCCTCGAACAGCGCGCCGACCCGGCCGACGAGCCCGCTGCGGTCCGCGGTCATGACGACGTGCAGCCCGACCGAGGGGCCCTCGCGCAGCAGCCGCAGCAGGGCGTCGACGAGCCGGCCGCCGTCGACGTCGCCGAACGCCGCGGTGAAGGCCTCCCAGCGGTCGACGAGCAGCAGCAGGTGCGGCAGGCGGTCGGCCGGGCCGGCGGCGGCGCGCTGCTCGGGCAGGTCGGCGTGCCCGCCGGCTGCCAGCAGCCGCTGTCGCCGCCCGATCTCGGTCGCGAGCAGCGCCAGCACCCGCTCGAGCCGCTCGGGGGAGTCGGCACCGACGACGGCGCCGGCGTGCGGCAGCGCGGCCAGCGGCGCCAGCCCGCCGCCGCCGTGGTCGAGCGCGTAGAGGTGCACGTCGTCCGGGGCGGCTGTCGAGGCGACGGCGCCGGCGAGCGTGCGCAGCGCCGTCGTGCGGCCGGACCGCGGCGCCCCGACCACCAGCAGGTGGCCCGAGCGGTCGAGGTCGAGCACGAGCGGCGCGCGCCGCTGCTCCTGCGGCACGTCGAGCGCCCCGAATGGCAGCGGCGGCACCCGCCCGGGGCGCCCGGCCAGCGGGTCCGCGGCCGCTGGGACGTCGTCGAGCACGAGCACGTCCGGCAGCGGGGGCAGCCACGGCGACGGGGGAGGCGTCACGCGCAGCCGCACCGCGGCGCCGCGGCACGCCGCCACCAGCAGCGCGAGGTCGGTGACCTCGTCGCCGTCGTCCGCCACCGCCCTCGGGAGCGGGGAGCCGACGTCCTCGACGGGGACGAGCGTCACGGCCGGGATGCCGTCAGCCATGGCCGGCGTCCGGCGACCACCGACCCGCGCGGTCTGGAAGGCGGTGAGCTCGGCGTGGCCGGTGCGGGCGTAGCCGCGCCCCGGCGTCGACCTCGCGACGGTGGCGGCCAGCGGGGAGTCGACGACGTCGCGGGACTCGCTGTCGCGGGTGACCGCCAGGCACAGCCGCAGGTTGGTGTTCGCCCGGATGTCGGCCGAGACCACCCCCTCCGGGCGCTGCGTGGCCAGGACCAGGTGCACGCCGAGCGAGCGGCCGCGCATCGCGATGCCGACCAGCCCGTCGACGAACTCCGGCAGCTCTGCCGCCAGCGAGGCGAACTCGTCGACGACGATGACCAGCCGCGGCAGCACCTCGCGCGGGCCACCCGGCGTGCCGACCCGCCGGCGGTGCTCCTCGACGTCGCTCACGCCGGCGGCCGCGAGCACGGACTCCCGCCTGGTGAGCTCGGCCGTCAGCGACGCGAGCGCGCGCTCGACGAGGGCGCCGTCGAGGTCGGTGACCAGCCCGGAGACGTGCGGCAGCGCCGCGCAGGGCCCGAACGCCGCACCTCCCTTGTAGTCGACGAGCACGAGCACGAGCTCGTCGGGCCGGTTGCCGAGGGCGAGCGAGGCGATGAGCGTCTGCAGCAGCTCGCTCTTGCCCGACCCGGTGGTGCCGGCCACGAGGGCGTGGGGGCCGTCCCGGCGCAGGTCGACGGCGAAGCGGCCGTCGGGTCCGGCGCCGAGCAGCGCCTCGGTCGTGCGGCCGGGCGCGGCCCACCGCTCGAGCACGGCGGCGACGTCGCCGTCCGTGCCGTCGAGCGCGACGCCGCTGAGGTCGGTCCAGCGCACCGACGCCGGCAGCGCCTCGGTGCCGCTTCGCTCGCGGCTGACGTCGTGCAGCGGCGCGAGGGCCCGCGCCACGAGCTCTGCGGTCGGCAGGTCGACGACGTCGGCGAGAACGCCTGGCACCTCGGGCGAGCCGCTGATGCGCACGTCGAGCCGGGTGCCGACGGGGCCGGACACGACCGCCGTGGCGCCGCACTCCTCGGGGAGCTGGTGCGGGTCGTCGTCGACGGCCACCGCGTGGACGCCGACGGGCGGTCCGTCGCGCAGCACGGCCGCCAGCCCGGGCAGCGTGCGGAGCGTGCGGGCGCCGTCGACGAGCACCAGCACGCGGCGGTGCTCGCAGCGCCCACCGGCCGCCCGCCGCTGCTCGACCAGCGCGGCCAGCTCGGCGACCCGCGCGGCGGCCTGCGCCGCGTCGAGGCCGAGCAGCGCGCGGCAGTCCTGCCCGGCGTCGGGGCGCGCGTGCGGCAGCCACCGCGTCCACGACCAGTCGGCGGCCGCCGCCCGGCGGGCGAGCACGACGACCTGCAGGTCGCGCGGGCTGTGCCGGACGACGGCCTGCACCACGAGCCAGCGGGCGACGGCACGCGCCGCAGCCCGCGGTCCGGCGACGCCCACCACACCGGCGCGCGACAGGTCGACGACCACCGGGACGTCGCGGGCGGTGGTCGCGCCGGGCGGCACGTCGCCCTCCGCCTCGACGTCGGCCGGCAGGTCGGCGAGGCCGAGCCTGAGGTGGAGCACGTCGTCGTCGCCGCGCCGCCGCTCCCACAGCCGCGGCTGCGGGCCGGTGGCGGTGAGGACCGTCTCCGCCGGGTCGGGGTGCGCCTCCCGCCGGCGGTGCGCGTCGTGCTCGACCGCCGCCGCGAGGACCTGCTCGGCCGCCTGCCGCTGCGCCCGCCACAGCGCCCGCTCCCTGCGGCCGCGCCGCCGACCGGCCCGCCGCTCGGTGACGACGTTGCCGATGACCAGCACCGGCGACAGCAGCGTGAACAGCAGGAACGTCACGTTGCCGAGCACCCGCCACAGCACCACGCCGAGCACGAGCGGCGCCACGACCATGAGCACGGGCAGCGGGTTCCTCTCGCGCTCCGCCGGGGGTGCGGGCACGACGACCTGCACGACGTCGCGTGCCGGCCGCAGGCGCGGCGGCCGGTTCCACCCGAGCCGGCCGTCGCCGGACGGCGACACCGGAGCGGCCGCAGGCGGCGCCGGCGCGACGACGAACCGGCTCTCTCCGGCGGCGAGCACCGCACCGGCGGGCACCGGCGTGGCGCCGGTGACCTGCTCCCGGTCGACGGTGGTGCCGTTCGTGGAGCCGAGGTCGGTGACCGTCACGTCGCCGGGCGGGTGGGGGACGGCGAGGCGGCAGTGCACCCGCGACACGTCGGGGTCGTCGACGCGGACGTCCGCCGCGCCGTTCCGGCCGAGGACGTGGGTGCCGGGAGGCAGCGGCCCGGTCGCCGGCCGGCGCTGGCCGCTGACGCAGCGCAGCTCGAGCGGTGCGGGCGCCGGCGGCGGTTCCACCGGCCCGTCGACGACGAGCACCGCGCCCTCGACGAGCGGCGGCTCGCCGAGCACGGCGTGCGGTGGCACCGGGCACCCGCCGGCCGCCAGCCGGCCACCGTGCGCGGCGGGCAGGACCAGCTCGACGAGCCGGTCGTGCACGTCGGCCAGCCTGGTGCCGGCGGGTGCGGTGACGACGACGTCGGCACGCGAACCCGTCGTCGGCACGACGAGCCCGAGCCCGAGCTGCACCGCTGACCTCCTCGTCGCCGGACCGGCGGCATCGTGGCAGCACCGGCGGGCCACCGCGGACGGCCTGTGGACAAGGTCGGTGCACGCCCGGCCGGGCACTGGACGGGTGCGGCCGCTGTGGACGACGCTGACCGGGCGCCCTCGGGCGCGCCTACCGTCCGGCCCGTGGCAGGAGCAGCGATGACGACGATCGTCCGCGGTCCCCGGCCGCCGGAGCTCGAGCAGCTGCTCGAGCGCCGTCGCCGGTCCGGTGCGGACCGGTTCGACGAGGTGTGGGAGGGCCGGTACGTCGTGGCGCCCGACCCGCACGCCCACCACGGCACGGTCATGGGCGAGCTCTACGCGCTGCTCAAGCCGGCGGCCGGTCGGCTCGGCCTGCGGGCGCTGCTGACCTTCAACCTCGGCGGGCCGGGCGACTACCGGATACCGGACGCCGGCCTGACCAGCGCACCCGCCGGCGTCTGGCACGACAGCGCCGTGCTCGTCGTCGAGGTGCTGTCCCCGGACGACATGACGTTCGAGAAGCTCGACTTCTACACCGCGCGGGGCGTGCAGGAGCTGCTCGTCGTCGACTGGCGCGACCGCTCGGTGCGGTGCTTCGCGCTGCAGGAGGGCCAGGCCGAGCGCGACCGCTCGGAGGTGCTCGCCATGACGACGGCCGAGGTGGTCGCCGCCGTCGACTGGCCACCGGAGGACGACGGCGCCTGACGAGCCGCGCGCCCGTCAGGCCGCCGGTGACCGGTGCTGCCCGCCTGTGCCGGGCCTCTGTCGGTCCGACGGCGCGTGACCAGCAGGAGCGCGGCCGTCGACGTCGAACGGTGCGCGAGACGCGCACGCCGCGCGCTTCCGACGACTGGGGGACGTCTCGCATGACGGACAGCACGGGTGGGGTCTCGCGACGAGGGCTCCTGAAGGGGGCGACCGCCGGTCTCGGCCTGTTCGCGCTGGCCGGGCCCGCCGGCGCCGGCACGCTCCTGGGCACGGGGACGGCCTCGCGCGTCGCCGGCGCGAGCGACGTGCTCAGCCTGGCCCGGGTGTGGGTCACCACGCGGGAGGAGGGCGCGCTGCTCAGCCTGTTCGACGACACGCACCACGTGTTCGAGGACGGCTCCTACGAGGTGCTGCTGTGGCCGGGTGACCTCGCCCGCCTGCAGGCGGCCAACCTGCGCTTCGAGATCACCGTGGCCGACGTCATCGCGCGCGATGCGGCGGTCCTGCGGCGGGCCGACCAGCGCGCCTCCTTCGCCGGGAGCGTGCCGGGCGACAACGGCGCCTACCGCACCCTCGACGAGTACAACAACGACATGCTGGCGCTCGTCGCGGCGCACCCCGACGACGCGCGCATCATCTCCCTGCCCCACCGCACGCGCGAGGGGCGCAGCGTCCTCGGCATCGAGATCGCGCAGGACGTGCACGCCGTCGACGGCCGCCCGGTCTGGTACATGGACGGGCTGCACCACGCCCGCGAGTGGCCCTCAGGCGAGAACACGATCATGTTCGGGTTCGAGCTGCTCGAGAACCCGGACGACGACGAGCGCATCGACGGGCTGTTCCGCGAGACGCGCACGATCCTCGTCCCCGTGGTGAACCCGGACGGCTTCAGCTGGACGCGGCAGACGCCCACGACGAACAACTACGCGGCGAGCCTGCCGCTGATCGTCGCCGGTCAGGCCGACTACTGGCGCAAGAACCGGCAGGGCGTCGTCGAGGGGGCGCAGATCCCCGCCGCCCAGCGCAACCCCACGGCGATCGGCGTCGACGTCAACCGCAACTACTCGGCCCGCTGGGGCGGCGGCGGGGCGTCGAGCAGCAACGCCGACCAGACCTACCGCGGCACCGGGCCGTTCAGCGAGCCGGAGCCGCGCAACGTGGCCGAGCTGCTGCGCGAGCGGCAGCCGATCGCCGTCAACTCCAACCACACCTACACCGGCCTGGTGCTGCGGCCGTGGGGCTACTCCGGCGGCGCCGCGAGGTACAGCCCCGACGAGGACCTCATGCGCGACCTCGGCCGCAAGATGTGCGACGCCAACGGCTACCGCAACATCCACTCGTTCGACCTGTACGTCACCACGGGCACCACCACCGACTGGGTGTACGCGGCGCTCGGCTCGATCTCGTACTGCTTCGAGATCGGGCTGTCGAACTTCCATCCCGACTACGCCGGGGACGACGGCCCGCTGCACCACTACCGGCTCAACCGGGAGGGCTTCATCCTGCTGGGCGAGACCGCGCGGTTCCAGCGCGTCTCCTACGAGGGGGTCCCGCAGGTCGACAAGAGCGACCCCGCGCGGCACCGCCAGCTCGGGAGCGTGCACGACGTCGAGTACGCGACCCACTCCGTGATCGCCGGTCGGGTGGTGGACGCCGCCGGCAACCCGGTGCCCGCTCAGCTCGTGGCGGAGCGGACCACGCAGATCCCGCTCGGCGCGGGCGGCGGCAACGCGCCGTACGCCGAGCGGTCCCGGGCCGTCTCGGCCACCGCCGCCGACGGGTCGTTCGCCTGGCACCTGCCGCCGTCGACCACGCCCATCGCCAAGGAGCGCGGTGACGTCGAGGCGTGGACCTTCACCGTCACGGGCGAGGGTGGCAGCTCGGTGCACGAGGTCGTCGTCGACCGCGGCGAGACGGCGCAGCTCGGCGACGTCGTGCTCGGTTCGAGCTAAGGACGACCGTGGAGCGGCGCGTTCTCCGGGGGTGAGAGGACGTGCCGCTCGCGGATCCCCACGGGCTCCGGCCTGCTGGGCGGTGAGGGCAGGTCGTCAGAGTGCGCTGGTGACGTCGGTCTGGCTGAAGTCGTCGCCCTTGTAGAGCAGTGCCGATCCGCTCACCTTGGCCAGGGCGTAGGAGAAGCAGTCGCCGAGGTTGAGCCCGGCCGGATGCCGTCCCTTGCCGAACCGGCGCCAGGCGGCGACTGCCACGACCGCCTGGTCGGCGTCGAAGGGGACGGTGGTCATGCCGAGGAGCGCGATCAGCCGCTGCAGGTCTTCCGTCGCCTCAACGCCCTGCTTCGCGTCGACGACGATGCCCAGCTCCACCGCGGACGCCGCACTGAGTTGCACGTCGCCCGCATGGGCGCTCAGGACCGCCAGGTGACGTTCGGCGTCCGGCTCGCCGAGCACGACGGCGAGCAAGGACGAGGGATCGACGACAACGGTCATGTCGCGAGCCCGTGCTCGTCGTAGCCGAGGATCTCCTCCGGCGACCTGGTGTCCCGCAGGCTGCGGGCGCGACCCCGCCTGACGATCTCGTCGAGCTGGTGCTGTGTCGGCTGCGCCGCCGCGCGAGCGCGGACGCGCTGCAGGCGCTCCTCGAGAGCGCGTCTGGCGGCGACCGTGATGCTCTCGCCCGTCGCCGCGGCGAGCTCCCGGGCCAGCCGATCGGTCTCCGCGTCCTTGATGTTCAGCGCCACTCGTCCACCATAGGGGAAAGAAATCCTCCCGCCAAGAAAGAAGGATGTCACGCGGCCATGCCGCCGGCGATCAACGCACGAGCCCGCCGGGGTGGGGTGGGGTCACCCCCTGGGTCTCATGATCGGGTCCTGGTTCGGCTCGCAGCCGTCGTCCGACACTGTCGGGGGGCGTCGTCCACAACCTCCGCAGCGGTCGGAGCGTCGAGCAGGTCATCATCGTCCGGCCAGCCGCCCTGACCCCGAGGACCGCAGCCGCAGATGACCGTCGTCGACAGCCCCGTCGCCACCGTCGAGGCCGAGGTCCGCGAGCTGGTCCGGCGGCGCGGGTTGGACCCGGTGCAGGACCGGCACGCCGTCCGCCGGCTCGTCGATGAGGTCGTCAGCGACTACGACGAGCGCTCGCTGACCAGTTCGCTGCCGCCGCTGGTCGACGCGCCGGCCGCCGCGCGGGCGGTCTACGACGCCGTCGCCGGGTTCGGGCCGCTGCAGCGGCACTTGGATGATCCCGAGATCGAGGAGATCTGGATCAACGAGCCCGGC
>DATMJH010000015.1:0-2361 GCA_035554015.1 Mycobacteriales bacterium | reverse complement strand
CTACCAGGCCACGCACTGGACCAACGACGTCAAGTGCGGCAGCAAGGGCCAGCTCACGCCGGAGCAGGCGAACGCCACCGGGCTGCGGGTCTACGGCGCCGGCGACCCGGCAGCGCAGAGCGGCAGCGTCGGTACCTGCTCCGACGGCAGCGGTCCGGTGCCGGTGCAGGGGCGGGCCGGCCTGTCCGGCAGTCCCGCCACCGGCCCCAAGGTCGTCGTCGATGGCGACAGGGACAACGGCAACGCCACCGCCCAGGGCTACCTGATCGTGGAGGCCAAGCCGCAGCCGGCGCCGCCGACCGTGCGGTGCGGTGACGAGTACGCCGATGGCGGGCGCGCGGACAGCGACTCGCCGCAGGACCGCGACACGCAGGCGGAGTGCGGCAGCTGAGCCCACACCGCTGAGCGCGACGGGCCCCCGGCACACCGCCGGGGGCCCGTCGGCGTCGCGGTCCTGCCCGCTCCGGTGGCGCACCCGGAGGGCGTCGCGGCCGGGGCGTCGCTGTGCGGTGCGCGCCTCAGGGTTTCGCAGTCCCGGCGGTCGCGGTCCCGCGCGCTGGCAGCGGACCGTCGACGTCCGGCAGGAAACCGCTGTCGCCCCCGGCCGGTCGGCTGGTTGGCTGGCCCGGTGACGCGACCGAGCCCTCCCTCCTGGCAGGTGTGGACGGCGCTGTGGCTCGTGTACGTCGTCTGGGGCTCCACGTACCTGGCCATCGCGTACGTCGTCGACACCGTGCCGCCGCTGGTCGGGATGGGCCTGCGGTTCGTCACGGCCGCGCTGCTGGTGGCGGCGTACGTGGCGGTGCGGCGCGGGCCCGCGGCGCTCCGGGTCTCGCGGCGGCAGTTGCGCAGCGCCGCGGTGGTCGGCCTGCTGCTCCTGCTCGGCGGCAACGGCGGCGTCGCGCTCGCCGAGAGCGCCGACCTGCCGTCCGGCCTGGCGGCGCTGCTCGTCGCCGTCATCCCGCTGCAGGTCGTGCTTCTGCGCTGGCTGGCGCGCGACCGGCCCAGCGCGCAGACGGTGGCCGGTGTGGGGCTCGGGTTCGTCGGGCTCGCGGTGCTGCTGCTGCCGGGTGCGCGTCCCGAGGGAGTGGCGCTGGTCGCGGTGCTCACCGTCGTCGCCGGCGCGTTCCTGTGGTCGCTCGGCTCCTTCTACGCGACGCGGGCCGAGCTGCCGGCGGACGGGCTCACGACCACGGCGGTCGAGATGGCCTGCGGCGGCGTGGCTCTGCTCGTCGTCGGCGTGCTGCGCGGGGAGCGCGTCGACGTGGAGGCGGTGTCGACGTCGAGCCTCGTGGCGCTGGGGTACCTCGTCGTCTTCGGCTCCATCGTCGCCTTCACCGCCTACAGCTGGCTGCTGTCGGTCGCGCCCGTCTCGCAGGTCGCGACGTACGCGTACGTGAACCCGGTCGTCGCCGTCGCGCTCGGCGCCGTGCTCCGGGGTGAGGACGTCACCCGGCTCACTGTCCTGGGCGGGGCGATCACGATCGTCGCGGTGGCCGTCGTGGTCCGCGAGGAGGGTCGGCGGCGGGCCCGGCCGGCCGAGGTCGACCTGCGCGAACCCCAGGCCGTGCCGAGCTGATCACGGTGCGCCCAGCGCCTCTGCGCCGCGGGAGCGACGCACCGTGATCACGAGCGCCTGTCGGCCGCCCGGCGTCAGTCGGTGATGTCGCAGATGGACGCGCCGGCCGTGACGACCTCGCCCACCTTCGCGGCCAGCCCCCTGACGGTGCCCGCCTTGTGGGCGTTGAGCGGCTGCTCCATCTTCATCGCCTCGATGACGACGACGAGGTCGCCCTCGGCGACGGTCGCGCCGTCCTCGACGGCGACCTTGACGACGGTGCCCTGCATCGGGCTGGTGAGCGCGTCGCCGGACGCCGCAGCACTGCCACCGGCCGCGCTCGCCGTGCGCTTGGCCTTCGCCTTCTTCGCGGGTGCGGCGGAGGCTCCGAGGCCCGCGGGCAGCGACACCTCGAGGCGCTTGCCGCCCACCTCGACGACGACCTTCTCGCGCGGCTCGGCGTCGCCCTGGGCCGGCGTCCCGCCGCCGTAGGGCGCGATGTCGTTGTCGAACTCGTTCTCGATCCACTTGTTGTGCACCGTGAACGGCTCAGCGGTGAACGCCGGGTCGACGACGACCTTGCGGTGGAACGGGATCAGCGTGGCCATCCCCTCCACCTCCATCTCGGCCAGGGCCCGGGCCGAGCGCTGCAGCGCCTGCTCGCGGGTCGCGCCGGTGACGATGAGCTTGGCGAGCAGCGAGTCGAACGCCCCGCCGATGACCGAGCCGGACTCGACGCCGGTGTCGACGCGCACGCCCGGGCCGAGCGGCGGGACGAACGTCGTCACCGTGCCGGGGGCGGG
>DATMJH010000014.1:0-5176 GCA_035554015.1 Mycobacteriales bacterium | reverse complement strand
CCGGCCGGCGGGAGCGGGGGGTGCACAGGCGGACGCCGGCTCAGCCGGCCCGGTCGGCCGGCGCGTGCTCGCGCACGAACGCCAGCGACTCCTCGAAGATCGTCGGCGCGTCGTTGTCGAGCGTGGCCACGTGGTAGCTGTCCTCGAGCACCCGCTCGCGCACCGAGCCGTTGCCGCGCAGGCCCTCGAGCAGCGTGCGGCCGCTGATCGGCTCCACGACGTGGTCGACGGCGCTGCGGAACACGAGCACGGGCGCGGTGATGCGCGGCAGGTCGGCGCAGACGACCGGCCAGGCCGACTGCAGGGAGTGCGCTGCCTTGAGCGGCAGCCGGTCGTAGGCCAGCTCCTTCGTGCCCGGCTTCTTGATGTCGCTCGCGATGCCCGGGAAGGACCCGACCAACCACTTGGCCACGGGCAGCAGCTTGGCGTCCTTGCGCTGCGTGGCCAGGCTCGCGTTGACGACGACGACGCCGGCGACCTGCTCCCGGCGCTGCTCCGCCAGGCGCAGGACCAGCGTCCCGCCCATCGACAGCCCCATGACGAAGACGGTGGAGCAGCGGCCGCGCAGGTCGTCGAAGGCCTGCTCGACCGTGCCGTACCAGTCGTCCCACGTGGTGCCGTTCATGTCCTGCCACCGCGTGCCGTGGCCGGGCAGCAGCGGGCAGCGCACGGTCAGGCCGGCCGCCGCCAGGTGCTCGGCCCACGGCCGCATGCTCTGCGGCGTCCCCGTGAAGCCGTGGCTGAGCAGCACGCCGACGTCGCCGCCGGGCAGGTCGATCGGCTCGGCGCCGGGCATCAGCGGGGCGGCGCTGCCGGCGGGCACGGGTGCGGGCACGAGCGGACCTCTCGGGGGCGGAGCAGGGGCAGGACGGCGGTCAGCATCGTCGCACGGGGCCGCCCTCGGCGGTGCCGGTCGGGCCCCTCCCGGCCCACCGTCCGTTCGGGCGAACAGAGAGCGCACGGCGGGTACGCGGGAGGCGTTCGCGGGTAGGCCGGACGGCGCAGCCGACGAGCGTCGGCGAGTGGCCACTTCCACAGGTCCGGGCCGTTGCCCCCGCCCGGCCGTCGGCCCTAGGGTCAGGGCGCCACGAGGGGGAGAGGAGGACGGCATGGGCTACTGGTTCATCAAGGCCGTCCTCGCCCCGGTGCTGCGCCTGCTGTTCCGGCCCACGGTCGTGAACCCGGAGAACATCCCGCTGCAGGGCGCCGCGATCCTGGCCGGCAACCACACGTCGTTCCTCGACAACTTCATCATCCCGCTGGTCGTCCCGCGCCGGGTCACCTTCCTCGCCAAGAGCGACTACTTCACCGGCCGCGGTCCCAAGGGACGGCTGCAGGCGTTGTTCTTCCGCAGTGCAGGCCAGATCCCGATCGACCGCTCCGGCGGCGCGGCGAGCGAGGGCGCGCTGCGCACGGGGCTGAAGGTGCTGGCCAGCGGCCGGCTGCTCGGCCTCTACCCGGAGGGCACGCGGTCGCCGGACGGCCGGCTCTACCGCGGCAAGACCGGCGTCGCCCGGATGGCGCTGGAGGCGGGCGTGCCCGTCGTCCCGGTGGGCCTGGTCGGGCTGTACGAGCTGCAGCCGGCCGGTCGCACCATCCCGAAGATCGGCAAGGTCGAGGTGCGGGTGGGCAAGCCGCTCGACTTCAGCCGCTACCAGGGCATGGAGGGCGACCGCTTCGTCCTGCGCTCGATCACCGACGAGATCATGTACGAGCTGATGCTGCTGTCGGGCCAGGAGTACGTCGACCAGTACGCCACCAAGGCCAAGGCCGACATCGAGGAGGCCCGCCGGGCGGCGCGCGAGGCGATGGTCAGCGACGCCCCCGTGCCGGCGCGCCGGGCCTCCTAGCGCCCGGCCGGCCCGACGGTGCGGCTCGACACCGCGCTGTGGCGGGCCATCGCGGTGTTCCGCCTCGCGGCGCTGCTGTACGCCGCCGGGTCGATGGCGGCCTTCACCGACACCTATGCCCGCCCGCGGCTCGGGTGGGCGGTGCTCGCCGGGATGGCGGTGTGGACCGCCGTCTCGACGTGGCTGTACGTCGACCCACGCCGCCGCACGTGGCCGGTGCTGGTGCTGGACCTGGCCGTCACCGTGACGGCGCTGATGTCGTCGGTGCTCGTCCTCACGGCCGAGCGCATCGACGCGGGCGACCCGACCGTCCCCGTCAGCTGGACCGCCGCGCCGGTGCTCGCGTGGGCCGTGCGCGCCGGCTGGGCCGGCGGCGTCGTCGCGGCGGCCTGCGTGAGCGCCGCGGTCGTCGCGGAGCGCGGCGGCACGCCGTCGCAGGCGAGCCTCAACAGCATCGTCCTGCTGCTGCTCGTCGGTGCGGTGGTCGGCTACGTCGTCGCCCTGGCCCGCCAGGCCGAGACCGCCTACGCGCGTGCGGTGGAGCTGCAGGCGGCGGCTGCCGAGCGCGAGCGGCTGAGCCGCCGGGTGCACGACGGCGTACTGCAGGCCCTCGCGCTGGCGGCCCGCCGGGCCGACGACCCGGAGCTCGCGCTGTTCGCCGGGGAGCAGGAGCGTTCGCTGCGGGCGCTGCTCGCGCGGCCGGCCGGCACGACGTCCGGCGAGGCGGACCTGCGCGCGCTGCTGCCCTCGGACGGCGACGTGGAGCTGGCCGTGCCGGCGTCGCCGGTGCTGCTCCCCACCGCGGTCGCGCAGGAGCTCGCCGCGGCCGTCGGTGAGGCGGTGCGCAACGCGCGCCGGCACGGCGGCGGGCGGGCCTGGCTGCTGCTCGAGGACGAGCCCGACGCCGTCACCGTGTCGGTGCGCGACGACGGACCGGGCATCCCGCCCGGCCGACTCGAGGAGGCCGAGCAGCAGGGCCGCCTCGGCGTGGCGCGCTCGATCCGCGGGCGGATGGCCGACCTCGGTGGCACCGTCGTCGTCGACAGCGCTCCCGGGCGCGGGACGGAGGTGGAGCTGCGTGTGCCCCGGTGACGAGCCGCTCGTCGAGCCGCCGCGCGGCGTCACCGTCGTCGTCGCGGACGACCACCCGATCTGGCGGGACGCCGTCGAGCGCGACCTGGGCGCGGCCGGTTTCGACGTGGTCGGCGCCGCGGGTGACGGCGACAAGGCGGTGCGGGTGTGCGCCGCGACCCGGCCCGACGTGCTCGTGTGCGACCTGCAGATGCCCGGGCGCTCCGGCGTCGAGGTCACCGCGGACGTCGTGCAGCACGGAACCCGGGTGCTCGTGCTGTCGGCGAGCGGCGAGCAGCAGGACGTGCTCGACGCCGTCAAGGCGGGCGCCACCGGCTACCTGGTGAAGTCGGCGAGCACGGCGGAGCTGGTCGAGGCGGTGCGCCGCACGGCAGCGGGGGAGGCGGTGTTCACCGCCGGGCTGGCCGGACTGGTGCTGGGCGAGTTCCGGCGGATGGCCGCCGAGCCGGCGTCGGACGCCCCGCGCCTCACCGACCGGGAGACCGAGGTGCTCCGGCTGGTCGCGAAGGGGCTCACGGCCAGGCAGGTCGCCGAGCGGCTGGTGCTCAGCCACCGCACCGTCGAGAACCACGTGCAGAACACGCTGACCAAGCTGCAGCTGCACAACCGGGCACAGCTGGTGCGCTACGCGCTCGAGCAGGGGCTGGCCGACTGAGCGCCGTCCGGACGGCCGTCGCCGTCGCGGTGCTGGCCGCGGGCGGCGTCGTCGGCCTGTCCGAGGCAGAGCGCGCGGCCGTCCCGGGTGCCGAGCGACCGCGCGCGGCCGGTGTCGTGCACGCCGCCGGGCCGCCGACCCGGCTCGCGCCGCTGCCGCCGGCCGTCGCGGGCTCCGGCGGCTACGCCTTCGCCGCCGTGCAGCCGTACGGGACGACGCGCCCCGTGGCCTTCGACCCGTGCCGGCCGGTGCGGTGGGCCGTGCGGCGCGACGGCGAGCTGCCCGGCGGCGACGCGCTGCTCGAGGAGGCCGTCGACGAGGTCGCGGCCGCCACCGGGCTGGTGTTCGAGCGGCTCCCCGACACCGACGAGCCGCCGTCCGCCGACCGGGCGCTGGTGCAGCCCGACCGCTACGGGCCGGGCATCGTGCCGGTGCTCGTGGCGTGGACCGACGAGGACGAGTGGCCGGCGTTGCGCGGCCTGGTCGCCGGCATCGCCGGCGGGCAGTGGCTCGACGGCGGCGGTGTCGACTCCCGGCGGTACGTGACCGGGCACCTGCTGCTCGACGCCGAGCAGCTCGCCGAGACCCTCGCCGGTCCCGACGGCCGGGCCCGGGTGCGCGCGGTGCTGCTGCACGAGCTCGCCCACGTCGTCGGGCTGGGGCACGTGGACGACCCGGACGCGCTGCTGGCACCGCTGCACTCGGACCAGCCCGGGTACGGGCCGGGTGACCTGCGCGGGCTGCGCGCCGTCGGTGCGGGCGAGTGCTTCGACGACTGGGACGTGGTCGAGGGCCGGCGCGAGGGCTGATGCGCGCGGGTGGTTCCAGCCGAACCGCTCCGCCGATGCCGCTCACGCACTACGGTTCCGCCCGTGGCTGAGGGGGACGAGTTCGACGGTCTGGTGCTGGACGAGGACTTCGTCCGCGCCGGCCGGCGGGAGGAGTCCGCCGACGAACGGCTCGAGCGGCTGGCGCGCATCGCCCGCGAGAACACCGCGCGCCAGGGCTGGCGCGAGGGCCCGGCGACGGCGCGGCAGGGCTGGGATCGCCGGCCGCGCGAGGGCGGCCACCGGCTGCGCGTGCTCGTCTCGGTGACCGGCGTGGCCGGCGTCCTGGTCGGGGCGTACCTGCTCCAGGACGCCCTCGGCACGGGCCGGGTGCCCGACGTGCCCGGGGCGGCCCGGCACGCGGCGGTCGAGGAGCCTGGCGAGGTCGTCGCTCCGACCAGCGGGCCGCCGCCCAGCGGGCCGCCGCCCGAGCGGCTGACGGCGCTGCCCCCGGCACCGGTCGGTGAGGGCGGGTTCCGCTTCCTGAACAGCCGCGAGGACGACAGCGCCGTCACGTGGGACCCCTGCCGACCGGTGCGCTTCGTCGTCCGGACGGCGGGCGAGCCGACCGGCGGTGACGCGCTGCTGACGGAGGCCGTCGCGCAGATCGCCGCCGCGACCGGCCTGGTCTTCGAGCGTGGTCCCGACACCGTCGAGAACCCCGACGACCGCCGCGACCTCGTGCAGCCGGACCTGTACGGCGACGGCTTCGCGCCTGTGCTCGTGGCGTGGTCCGACGAGCAGGAGTCGCC
>DATMJH010000013.1:0-5414 GCA_035554015.1 Mycobacteriales bacterium | reverse complement strand
GCCACGGTCCTGGTCCCGCTGCACCTGCCCGTCGCTTCAGGCCGGTTGCCTGGCCTCGTCGAGGAGCCGGACGAGGTCCGCGCTGACGTCCAGGGGCGGGATGCGCCGGACGTACGCGGCGACGGCGCCGGCCTCGAGCATGCGGTCGATGCCGTCGTCGAACGCGACCTGAGCCGCGACGACGGTCTCGGGGGCGAAGCGCCGGAGGTCGCGCACCACCTCGTCACCCGGCACCATGGCCAGCTTCTCCTCGACGAGCACCAGGTCCGGCTGCTCCGCGACCACCACGCCCACCACCTCGGCGCCGTTCTCGAACCGACCCAGGACCTGGATCCCCCGCTGCTCCAGGTCGCAGCAGAGCTTGTCGGCGAACCATGCGTTGCGGTGCGCGACGACAGCCCGGCGGCTGGAGACGCTCTGCAGCAGGCGGACGCTCTCGGACAGGCTCGCCTCCGTGCGCCGCACGATCGCCTCGTGCTGGGCGCGCAGCACCTCCATCCGGCGGTCGACGTCCATGCGCATCTCGCGCGACGCCGCCGCAGCCGCCGCCGCCCTCTCGGCGAGGCGGCGGGTCCGGTGCCAGGTGTCGATGGCTGCCAGCTGCATCGCCGCCAGCCGCAGGTCTCCGGTGTCCGAGATCGTCGAGCGATCCATCATGCCGTCAGCCCCCTCGTCCAGAGGCCCGGGAGAGTCGGGCCTCGCCTGAGTGGCTGGTTGCTCAACCAGGCAGAGACCTTACCTTTCCGACATCTCGAGGGCCAGAGCCGTCCCGGCACGGTCCGCGGGTGCACGCCCCCTGGTCCGGCCTCGGTGCCGAGCGGCTACAGCGCCGCGAGCTCCTCGTCGGACAGGTCGTCGCGGTCTCGCTCCGCGAACTGCGTGCGGTAGAGCTCGGCGTACAGGCCGCCCCGGGCGATGAGCTCGGAGTGCCGGCCGCGCTCGACCACGCGGCCGTCGTCCACGACGAGGATCTGGTCGGCCTCGCGCACCGTGGAGAGCCGGTGCGCGATGACCACAGACGTGCGGCCCTGGAGCGCGGTCGCGAGGGCCCGTTGAACGGCGGCCTCGGACTCGCTGTCGAGGTGCGCCGTCGCCTCGTCGAGCACCACGATGCCCGGCGCCTTGAGCAGCAGCCGGGCGATGGCCATCCGCTGCTTCTCGCCGCCCGACAGCCGGTAGCCGCGGTCGCCCACCACGGTGTCGAGCCCGTCGGCGAGCGACCGGACGAGGCCCCCGACCTGAGCGGCGTCGAGCGCCGCCCACAGCTCGTCCTCGGTGGCGTCGGGCTTCGCGTAGAGCAGGTTGCTGCGGATCGAGTCGTGGAACATGTGCGCGTCCTGCGTCACGACGCCGATCGCCTCGCGCAAGGACGCCAGCGTCGCGTCGCGCACGTCGACGTCGCCGATGCGCACGGCGCCGGACTGCACGTCGTACATCCGGGTGACGAGCTGCGTGATGGTGGTCTTGCCGGCGCCGGACGGGCCGACGAGCGCGACGAGCTGGCCGGCCTCGGCGCGGAACGAGACTCCCCTGAGCACCGGCACCGACGGGGTGGAGTCGAGCACCGCCACGGACTCCAGCGACGCGAGCGACACCTCGTCGGCCGTGGGGTACCGGAAGTGCACGTCGTCGAGCTCGACGGAGGTCGCGACGCGCGGCACGTCGACCGCGCCGTCCTTGTCCTGCACCGCCGGGCGGAGGTCGAGGACCTCGAAGACCCGCTCGAACGAGACCAGCGCGGTCATGACGTCGACGCGCACGTTCGACAGCGCGGTCAGTGGCCCGTAGAGCCGCGTGAGATAGGCGGCCAGCGCGACGAGCGTGCCGACGCCGAGGTCGCCGTTCGCCGCGAGCACCCCGCCGAAGCCGTACACGAGCGCGGTCGCGAGCGACGCGACCAGCGTGAGCGAGGCGAAGAAGACCCGGCCGTACATGGCGGAGGTGACGCCGATGTCACGCACCCGGCCCGCCTTGTCGCGGAACGCCCGGTCCTCCTGGTCGGGGCGGCCGAACAGCTTGACGAGCATCGCGCCCGACACGTTGAAGCGCTCGGTCATCGTGTTGTTCATCTGTGCGTTGAGCCCGTAGCTCTCGCGGGTGAGCTCCTGCAGCTTGGTGCCGATGAGGCGCGCCGGCACGACGAACACGGGCAGCAGCACCAGGGACATGAGGGTGATCTGCCAGCTGAGGACGAGCATCGCCACCAGAGTGAGCGTCACGCCGATGACGTTGCTGACCACCTGCGACAGCGTGCCGGTGAAGGCCTGCTGGGCGCCGAGGACGTCGTTGTTGAGGCGGGTGATGAGCGCGCCGGTCTGCGTGCGGGTGAAGAAGGCGATCGGCATCCGCTGCACGTGCGCGTACACGGCGGCGCGCATGTCGTAGATGAGGCCTTCGCCGATGCGCGCGGAGTACCAGCGCTGGACGATCGACATCGCGGCCTCGAAGAAGGCCAGCCCGACGACGAGCAGGGCGAGCGCGATGACGAGCCCCGGCCGGCCGCTCTCCGGCGGATTCGGTCCGATGCCGTCGTCGATGATCTTCTTGAAGACCAGCGGGTTGACGACCGCTGCGATCGATGTCACGACGATGACGGCCAGGAAGGCGAGCAGCTCGCGCGTGTACGGCGCGGCGAAGCGGGCGATGCGCCGCCAGGTGCCCGGCGCGAGCCTCTTGTCGGTGACCGACGGGTCGCGCCGGAACGAGCGCATCATCTGCCAGGGCGCCATGCCGCCGAACGAGCCGCCGTCCATGCTCATCGCGGCGTCACCCCCGGGCTAGAACGCGCTGATCCCTGTGAGCGCGCGCCCGATGATGAGCTTCTGCACCTGCGACGTGCCCTCGTAGAGGGTGGTAACCCGGGCGTCGCGCAGGTACTTCCCGGCGGGGTACTCGTCGATGTAGCCGTAGCCGCCGTAGGCCTGCACGCAGTTGTTCGCGGCGGTGACGCTGGCCTCGGTCGCGAACAGCTTCGCCTTGCTGCTCGCCAGCGCGTAGTCCTCACCGCGCGCCTTGAGGTCGGCGGCGCGCAGGTACATGAGCCGCGAGGCGTCGAGCAGCACGGCGGTGTCGGCGAGCAGCTCCTGCACGAGCTGGTGGCCGGCGATCTTCTTGCCGAACTGCTCTCGCTGCGTCGTGTACTCGACCATCGAGTCGAGGCAGGCCTGGATGATCCCGGTGCACGACGCCGCGATGCTCATCCGGCCGTCGCCCAGGGCCGACAGCGCCGCCTTGATGCCGGTGCCCTCGACGCCGCCGAGCAGCGCCTCCGGGCCCACGACGACGTCGTCGAGCACGAGCTCCGCGGTGTCGCACGACCGGAGCCCCAGCTTGCCGTGGATCTGGTGAGCGGTGAAGCCGGGGGTGTCGGTCGGCACGAGGAAGGCGCTGACGCCGCGGCTGCCCTCCCCGCCGGTGCGCGCCATGACCAGCGCGAGGCCGGCGATGCTGCCGTTGGTGATGAAGATCTTGCGGGTGTTGAGGCGGTAGCTGCCGTCGTCCTGCTTCACGGCGGTGCCCTGCAGGTTGCCGGCGTCGCTGCCGTGGTCGGGCTCGGTGAGCCCGAAGCAGGCGATCACCTCGCCGGTGGCCATCCGCGGGAGCCAGTGCTGCTTCTGCTCCTCGGTCCCCATCCGCGCCAGGACGCCGGCCACCAGGCCGAGGTGGACGCTCACGATGGAGCGGACGTTCGCGTCGCCGCGGCCCAGCTCCTCGATCATCAGCACGTAGGAGACGGGGTCGGCCCCGCCGCCGCCGTACTCCTCGGGGATGGACGCGCCGAGGTAGCCGTTCTTCCTGAGCCCCTCGAACGCCTCGGCCGGGAAGCGCTCCTCGCGGTCGTTCTGCAGGGCGCGCGGGACGACGACGTCGTCCACCCACTCCTTCACGGCCTTGCGGAAGGCGTCCTGCTCCTCGGTGAGGCGGAGGTCCACGTGCTGCTCCTGTCGACGGCGGGAACCGCCAGCCTCGCACCTGGCCGGAGCGGCAGCGCGTCGCACCCCTGGCACGGCGACGACCCCCGTCCGACCGGCACGGAGGCCGTCGCGCAGGGGACTAGGAGCTCTTCCTGCGCGTCGCGCCGCCGCGACCGCGCAGGGTGGTGCCGTTCTCGGTGAGGATGCGGTGCACGAACCCGTAGGACCGGCCGGAGGACTCGGCGAGCAGCCGGATGCTCTCGCCCTTCTCGTAGCGCTTCTTGAGGTCCGCCGCCAGGGAGGCGCGGTCGTCGCCGGTGACCCGGGACCCCTTCTTGAGCTCTGCCATGCGTGCCCCTGTTCCAGTTCGGTGTGCGTGCGGTGTGCCGGCCGGCAGCGCCCTGGCGCGAGGCGCAGGACGAGTCGTTCTTGTCCCGGGCATGATCGCCGGAAACCCGGCGCTGCGCCACTCCCCCGTCGCGCCGGTTCACCGGCCGCCGTTGGCGCCGGTGTCGGGCCCGGCTCGACCCCAGCCGCGCAGTGCGCCCGGGCCGGGCTCTCGCCTACAGTGTCCACGGGCAGGTAAGGCTGCCCTAAGTCCCGCTGGAGGAACCGCGTGCCCCTCGTCCGCTCCCGTCCCGGCCGCGCGCCGCGCGTCCTGCTCCTGGGGCTGCTGCCCGTCGCCGTGTCGGCGTGCGGCATCGCGAGCGGCAGCGACGGCCCGGCGATCCAGGTCTACTCCGCCCGCAGCTACGGCGCGGAGCAGGCCTACGAGCGATTCACCGAGCAGACCGGCATCGACGTGGTCTTCCACACCGGCAACGACGCCGAGCTCCGCGAGCGGCTGCAGGCCGAGGGCGACGACAGCGAGGCCGACGTCTTCATGACCGTCGACGTCGCGAACCTGGCGCTGGCCGCCGAGCAAGGCGTGTTCCGCGAGCTCGACTCCCCCGCTCTCGAGCAGGCCGTCCCCGACGACCTGCGCGACCCGCAGGGCCGCTGGTTCGGGCTGTCCGTGCGCGCCCGCGCCGTCATCTACAACACCGACGCCGTCGACCCGGCCGAGGTCACCGGCTACGCCTCCCTGGCCGACCCTCGGTTCCGCGGCCGGCTGTGCCTGCGCACCTCGACGAGCGCCTACACGCAGTCACTGGTCGCCTCCCTCATCGCGAACGAGGGCGAGGACCGGGCCCGCGAGATCGTCGCGGGCTGGATGGCGAACGACCCCGACATAATCGCCAACGACACCGAGATCATCCGCACCGTCGCGGCCGGCGGGTGTGACGTCGGCATCACGAACCACTACTACCTCGCCAGGGAGCTCGCCGCCGACGACGACCTCGGGGTCGCGCTCGCCTGGCCGAACCAGGACTCGACCGGCGTGCACGTGAACATCAGCGGCGCCGGCGTGACGCGGTCCGCCGACTCGCCCGCCGAAGCGCAGCGCTTCATCGAGTGGCTCGCCACCGAGGGCCAGTCGCTGTTCGTCGACGGCAACTT
>DATMJH010000012.1:0-6310 GCA_035554015.1 Mycobacteriales bacterium | reverse complement strand
GTCCTTGAAGGAGTGCGTCGGGTTGCCGCTGTCGTCCTTGACGAGCAGCGACCGCATGCCCAGCGCCTTCGCCAGGTGGGGCGCCGGACGCAGCCGCGTCATGCCGGCGCCGAGATCGACGCGGGTCTGCTCGTCCTGGCCGGCGGGCAGCAGACCTGCGTAGCGCCAGAGGGTCTGCGGCCCCGCGGCGATCGACTCGCGGGTCACCCGGCGCAGCCGGTCCTCGTCGTAGGCGACCTCGAGCGGGGCGAAGCAGCGCTCGCACACGTGCACCGGCGCGAGCGGCACCTCGGTGCGGCACTCGCGGCACACGAGCCCGCGGGCCGGCGAGTCGGCGAAGGCCGGCGGGATCTCGACAGAGAGCGTCATGGCAGGTGGAGGCCTCTCCTCATCTTCCCCGCACGGACGTCGTGCGGGACGGAGTTGGCACCTGACGCGAGGCCGCTGCGAGAGCGTTCCGCGCTGGTTGCCGGGGCGTCGTAGGGCCGTGTCCCTGGTGCCCCTCTGGATGAGCGGTGCTGTGCAGTTGTGGTGTGCGGTCGTGCGAGTGCTGCCACAGCATACGTCGCGGGTCTACGGTGCCGCCGTGGCGCCGACCCTGCTGCTGGCCTCCAACCGCGGGCCGGCGTCCTTCACCGACGGCACCGACGGCGACCCGGTCGTCCGGCCCGGCGGTGGTGGCCTCGTCTCCGCGCTGTCCGGTGTCAACGGCACCTCGGACGCGCTGTGGGTCTGCGCCGCCCTGACCGACGCCGACCGCCGGGGCGTGCGTCGGCACCCGCGCCGCCTGCCGGTCGAGGCGCCGACCGCGGTGCGGATGCTGGACGTCGACCCCGTCGTCTTCGACCGCGCCTACAACGACGTCGCGAACTCCACGCTGTGGTTCGTCTCGCACCTGCTGTACGCGACGCCGTCCGAGCCGGTGTTCGACGCGCTGTCGCGCCGGGCGTGGGAGGACTACCGCAGCTACGACGCCGCTTTCGCCGACGCGCTCGCCGAGGAGGCAGCGCCGGGGGCGACGGTGCTGGTGCAGGACTACCACCTGTCGCTCACCCCGCGGCAGCTGCGGGCGCGGCGCGACGACGTGCGGATCGGCCACTTCACGCACACGCCGTGGGCGCCGCCGGAGTACTTCTGCCTGCTGCCGGACGGCATGGCCCGCGAGGTGCTGCTCGGGCTGCTCGGCGCCGACGCCGTCGGCTTCCTCTCGCGCCGCTGGGCCGACGCCTTCGTCGACTGCTGCGTCGCCGTGCTCGGCGCCCAGCGCGTCGACGGCGGGGTGCGCTGCGAGGGCCGCACGACCCGCGTGGACGTGCACCCGCTCGGTGTCGACGCCGCCGAGCTGCGGGCACGGGCGGCTCGAGCCGACGTGCGCGACCGGGTGGCGGCGCTGCGCGAGCTCGCCGGCGACCGGCAGGTCGTGCTGCGGGTCGACCGCACGGAGCTCAGCAAGAACATCGTGCGCGGGCTGCTGGCCTACCGGGAGCTGCTGGTGACCCGTCCCGAGTGGCACCGGCGGGTGGTGCACGTGGCACTGGCCTATCCCTCGCGGCACGACCTGCCGGCCTACCGGGAGTACACCGGCGCGGTGCAGCGGGTCGCCCGCGAGATCAACTCCGAGTTCGGCACCGAGGGGTGGCAGCCGGTCGTCCTCGAGGTGCGCGACGACTATGCGCGCTCGCTGGCGTCGTTCGTCGTCGCCGACGTGCTGCTGGTCAACCCGCTGCGCGACGGCATGAACCTCGTGGCGAAGGAGGGACCGGTGCTCAGCGAGCGCGGCCTGTCGCTGGTGCTCTCGCGCGAGGCGGGGGCCGCCGACGAGCTGGCCGACGACGCGTTCGTCGTCAACCCGTTCGACGTCAGCGCCACCGCCGAGGCGCTGCACGAGGCGCTGCGGCAGCCGCCCGACGAGCGCCGCGCCCGCACCGACCGGCTGGCCGACGCCGCGACGCGGCTGCCGCCGTCGTCGTGGCTCGCGGCGCAGCGCGCCGCCCTCGCGCACCCGTCGCACTAGGGTCCGCCCGTGCACCCAGGCGCCGCAACGCTGACGCTCACGGCCGCGCTCAACCGCTCGCCCGTCGACCACGGGCTGGCGGTCGTCCGGCTCCACCGGTCCACCGTCGCGGCACTCGGGCTGGTGCCGTGGGCGCCGGTCCGCCTGCAGGGTCGCCGGGCCAGCGGCGCCGCCGTGGCGTTCGCCCCCGACGGCACACCGGCGGGCACCGCGCTGTGCGACGAGGTGCTGCTGCGCAACCTCGGGCTCGTCGACGGCGCGCCGGTGCAGCTCGAGCCGGTCCCGCCGGTGGAGGCGGCCACCGTGACGGTCGCCGGCGGCCGCGACGTCGTCGCGCTGGTCGACCCTGAGCTGCTGCGCGAGGCGCTGCTCGGCAAGTGGGTCACCGACGGCGACGACGTCACGCTGCACCTGCAGGGCGCGGCGCCCGGCGGGCCGACCGACCCCGTCGCCGCACGCAGCCGGCTGCGCAACCTGCTCGGCCCGGCGATGACGACGCACCTGCTGCGGGTCACCGGGACGCACCCGGCCGGGCCCGCGCTGGTCACCATGGGCACCGTCGTCGGCTGGGACGGCGGCCGGTCGACGACCGGCAGCGCGACCCCGGTGCTGCCGGAGCAGTCGCCGCGCGGCACCGGCGCCGCCACGCAGCGCACGCTCGCCGACCTCCCGGGCCTCGAGCAGCAGGGCCGCCAGCTGCAGGAGTGGCTCGACCTCGCCTTCCACCATCCCGACCTGCTCCGCCGGCTCGGCACGACGCCCGGCACCGGCGTGCTGCTCACCGGCCCGGCCGGCAGCGGCAAGGCGGCGCTGGTCGAGGTCGTGACGGCGCTGGTCGGCGCGCGGCTGCAGAAGGTCTGGGCACCCTCGATCGCCGCGCTGGAGCCGAACGCCGCCGCCAAGCAGCTCACCGACCTGCTCGGCGGCGCGGCTCGCACCGCCCCGGCCGTCGTCCTCCTCGAGGACGTCGAGGCGCTGGCGCCGCGTGACGGGGCGGGGCCGCTGCTGCCGGTGCTGCTGCTCGCGATCCGCGACGTCGTCGCCGACGGCCGGGTCGCCGTCGTCTGCAGCACGGCCCGTCCCGAGCGGGTCGACCCGCAGCTGCGCGAGCCCGGCACGCTGGACCGCGAGCTCGCGGTGCCGGTGCCGGACCGCTCGCAGCGGCTGCGGCTGCTCGAGGTGGCGACACGTGGCGTGCCGCTCGCCGACGACGTGCTGCTCGACGACGTCGCCGCCCGCACACCGGGGTTCGTCGCAGCCGACCTGCTGGCGCTGGTGCGCGAGGCGAGCCTGCGGGCCGCCGCCCGGCACCGCGTCGGCGGCGAGGACGACGCCTCGGTGGCCAGGACGGACCTCGACGCCGCGCTCGAGGTCGTGCACCCGACCGCCATGGGCGGCGCCCAGCTCGACCTGGGCCGGCTGACGCTCGACGACGTCGGCGACATGGCCGAGACCAAGGCCGCGCTCACCGAAGCGGTGCTGTGGCCGCTGCAGTACCCCGACACCTTCGCCCGGCTGGGCGTCTCGCCGCCGCGCGGCGTGCTGCTGTACGGCCCGCCCGGGTGCGGCAAGACCTTCCTCGTCCGCGCGCTGGCCGGCACCGGCCAGGCGAACGTGCTGTCCGTGAAGGGCGCCGAGCTGCTCAGCAAGTGGGTCGGCGAGAGCGAGCGCGCGGTGCGTGAGCTGTTCCGGCGCGCACGCGAGGCCGCGCCGTCGCTCGTGTTCCTCGACGAGGTCGACGCGCTCGCGCCGACCCGCGGGCAGAGCACCGACGGCGGCACCACCGACCGGGTCGTCGCCGCCCTGCTCACCGAGCTCGACGGGGTGGAGGCGCTGCGCGACGTCAGTGTCGTCGGCGCGACCAACCGCCCCGACCTCGTCGACCCCGCGATGCTGCGCCCGGGCCGGCTCGAGCGGCTGGTCTACGTGCCGCCGCCGGACGCGCAGGCCCGGGCCGCGATCCTGCGCGCCTCGGCGAAGGACGTGCCGCTCGCCGACGACGTCGACCTGGTGGCCCTCGGCGCCCGCACCGAGGGCTACAGCGCCGCCGACTGCGCCGCCCTGGTGCGCGAGGCGGCGCTCACGGCGATGCGCGAGTCGCTCGAGGCCAGCACGGTGACGGCGGCCCACCTCGAGGCGGCACTGGACGTGGTGCGGCCGTCGCTCGACCCGGGACAGGTCGCCGCACTCGCCGCGTACGCCGCGGAGAAGAACCGAACGGGCTGAGCCGGACCGGACTAGTCCCGGCGGGTCATGCACAGAGCGTGTCGCGGCGCTTACCCTCCGACCGCGGATCTGGGGGCGGCGGATGCAGACGTCAGCACGGCGGGAACGGGCGGCGGGGCTCGCGCGGTGGGCCCGCGGGCCGGCGCGGTGGGCCCGCGGGCCCGGCTACCGCGACCACCGCAGCGACGTCGCGCTCGAGGTGGTGCGGGTCGCCCTGGTGGCGCTGAGCCTGGTCTCGCTGCTGTCGGCGACGGCCCTGCCGGACGACGTCCGGACCGCGTCGATCAGCGCCCACGCCGGCGTCGCGCTGCTGTCGCTGACCGTCGTCGCGCTGCTCCCCGCGGCCGCGCGGGCCGGCCGCGCCCACGTGCTCGGCGTCCTGAGCACCACCACCACCCTCGGCTTCTTCGTCGTCACGACGGCGCTGTGGCACGACGTCCCGGGGGCCGAGAGCGCGCTCGGCCTGCTGGCGCTGCTCGAGGCGCCGCTGCGCTGGGGCTGGCGCGGCGCCGCGCTCTCGGGCTTCCCGGTGCTCTGGACCGCCCTGCTCATGCCCCAGGTGGACGACGACGGGCGGGTGCTGGCGCGCGGCGTCATCCTCGCGCTGGTCGCGCTGCTGCTGGCAGCGGCGCTGACGGTGCGCGAGGTGATGCGCCGCTCGCTGGCGGCCGTCGCGGGCGCGGCGCAGGGCTTCGCCGAGGCGATGCTCCACCTGCCGCTCGGCGTGGCGGTCCTGGACGAGCACGGGCGCGTGCTGCAGGCCAACCCCGCGCTGTCGGAGCTGCTCGGGCCCACGGCGGTCGGTACCGCTCTCGCCGACCAGCTCGAGGCGCCGTCGGCGGGTCTGCAGCACGTGCTGACCGGGGTGGCCGCGGACGACCGGGTGGTCTGCGGGACGGCGTCGGGGCGCGAGGTGTCCGTCGGCGCGGCCACCGTCAACGTGCCGGGCCCGCAGCGCACCGTCGTGCACGTCCACGACGTCACCGACGAGCGGCGGGAGCGGCGCGACCTGCTGCACGCCTCGCGGCACGACGCGCTGACCGGGCTGCTGAGCCGGCAGGCCGGGGGCACCCTGCTCACCGAGGCGGTGTCCGGCGCGACGCCGGCGGCGGTGCTGTTCGTCGACCTCGACGGCTTCAAGTCGCTGAACGACACCGCCGGTCACGCCGCCGGCGACGTGGTGCTCAGGCAGGTCGCCGGGCGGCTGGCCGGCGCGCTGCGCGACAGCGAGCACGCCGTGCGGTGGGGCGGCGACGAGTTCGTCGTCGTCTGCCCGGCGGTCGCGGACGACGCCGGCCTGGCCGCCGTCGCCCAGCGGCTGCTCGCCGTGCTGCGCGAGCCGTTCTCGGTGCCGGGGCTGCCGCTCATCGCGTTGACGGCGTCGGTCGGCGCCGTCCTCGCCCCGCCGCACAGCCTGGCGCCGAGCGTGCTCGGCGCCGCCGACATGGCGATGTACGAGGCGAAGCGGGCCGGCGGCGACCGCTGGGTCACGGCGCGGCCCGGCGGCGGCCCGGTGCCCGCGCAGCGCGAGCCGGCCACCATCACGCTGCCGGAGCTGGCCGCCCGCTAGCCGAGCCGGTCGGCCAGGTCGCGCAGCAGCGCGACCACACCCGCCGCCCCTTCCACGACGACGTCGGCACGCTCGCGCAGCTCGGCCGGTCCCTCGTCGCTGCCGCTGCACACGAGCACGCCGGGCACCCCGCGCTCCCGGAGCTGCTCGACCGCGTCGAAGGCGGTCAGGTCGCCGACGTCGTCGCCGGCGAACAGCACCGCCGACGGCGCCGGCTCGCACAGCGCGAGCAGGGCACCGGCCTTGTCGTGGCCGGGCGGGCGCAGCTCGACCACCAGGCGCCCGGGGTGCGCCTCGAGCCCCGTCTCGGCGGCCAGCTGCTCGACCCGCGGGTGGAGCCGCTCGAGGGCCCCGACCGGGTCGGGCGCGCGGCGGGTGTGCACCACCAGGGACAGGCCCTTGTCCTCCACGTGCGCGCCCTCCTCGGCGGCCAGGGCCGGCAGCGCGCCGCGCAGCCGGTCGAGTCCCGGCAGCGGCTCGGCGCCGGTCCGGGTGCCGTC
>DATMJH010000011.1:0-7756 GCA_035554015.1 Mycobacteriales bacterium | reverse complement strand
ACATCGGGCGGCGCGCCGAGCGCATCGTCGTCGCGAGCGAGCAGTGGCGGGCGCACGACGCCGAGACGGTCGACGTCGAGGTGCAGCTCGGCGACCGGCGGCTGCTCGGCAGCGTCAGGGGGGTGCGCGGCGACGTCGTGCTCACCACCACGTACTCCACCGTGAAGGCCAAGCACCGGCTGCGCGCGTGGGTCGAGCTGCTCGCGCTGTCAGCCGCATCGCCGCGCCGGCAGCTCACCGCCGTGGTCGTCGGTCGCGGTCCGCGCGACACGACGGCGCGCATCACGCTCGGACCCGTCAGCGCCTCCGACGCGCGCGAGCACCTCGCCACGCTGCTGGCGCTGCGCGACGCCGGGCTGTGTACACCGCTGCCGCTTCCGGTCGGCGCGGGTGAGGCGTACGCCGACGCGCGGCTGAGCCGGCACCAGAAGCCGGAGAAGGCCCGGTGGCCGGCGCGCAAGGCGTGGACGTCCGGCTACAACCACGACGGCGAGGACGCCGAGCTCGAGCACCAGCTGGTGTGGGGCGGCACGGTGCCGTTCGAGGTGCTCGAGGAGTGCGAGCTCGACGACGACCCGGGCAGCGGGTGGGGGAGCGAGCCGACCGCGTTCGGCCGGCTCGCGATGCGGCTGTGGGTGCCGCTGCTCGAGGCCGAGCACCAGGGGACGGCATGACGGCGCCGACCCTCGCCCGGTTCGAACTCACCGGCCCGCTGCCGACCGGCACGACGGTGCTCGAGGCCAGTGCCGGCACGGGCAAGACGTACACGATCGCGGGCCTCGTGACGCGCTGGATCGCCGAGGGCGAGGCCAGGCTCGACGAGATGCTCGTCGTGACCTTCGGCCGTGCCGCCACCGGCGAGCTGCGCAGCCGCGTCCGCGAGCGCTTCCTGTCCGTGCGCGACGCGCTCGCCGACACCGCCGCGGCGACGGCGTCCGACGACGAGGTCGTACGGGTGCTCGCGGACGGCGCGCCTGCCGAGGTCGGCGCCCGCCGCGACCGCCTCACCGAGGCGCTCGCGTCGTTCGACGCCGCCACGGTGTCGACGACGCACGAGTTCTGCCTGCAGGTGCTGCACGGGCTCGGCACCGCCGCCGACGTCGACCCGGGCACCGTTCTCGTCGAGAGCCTCGACGACCTCGTCGTCGAGACCTGCGACGACCTGTACCTGCGGTCGTGGGGACGCCCCGACGCCGACGAGGCGCCGTTCGACCGCGACACCGCGCTGTCGATCGGCCGCGCCGCCTACAACGAGTTCGACGCCCATCTGGTGCCGCTCGCGCCCGAGCCGGGCAGTGCCGTCGAGACGCGCGTGAGGTTCGCGCGGGCGGTGCGCGACGAGGTCGAGCGGCGCGCGAAGGTGCTGCGGGTCATGGGGTTCGACCACCTGCTGCGGCGGGTCCGCGACGCGCTGCGCGACCCGGTCTCCGGGCCGGCGGCCTGCGCGCGGCTGCGCGAGCGGTACGCCGTCGTGCTGGTCGACGAGTTCCAGGACACCGACCCGGTGCAGTGGGAGGTGCTGGAGCGCGCGTTCCACGGGCACCGCACGCTCGTCGTCATCGGCGACCCGAAGCAGGCCATCTATGCCTTCCGGGGTGCCGACGTCCGCGCCTACCTCGCAGCCCGGAAGGCAGCCGGCACGCAGGCGACGCTCGGCACCAACCACCGCAGCGACCGCGCGCTGCTCGACGGCCTGCAGACCGTGCTGCGCGGCGCGGCGCTCGGCGACGCCGACATCGTCGTGCGGCCCGTCGACGCCGGTCACTCGGGCACCGTCCTGCCGCACGACCCCACGCCGGTGCGCGTGCGCGTGCTGCCGCGCGAGGGGCTCCCGGCCTGGCGCGGGCAGCCGCTCGTCGGGCCGGTGCGCGACGCCGTCGCCGCCGACGTCGCGACGCAGGTGCTGCGGCTGCTCGCCGCAGGGGAGACCGTCACGTCGCGGCACGCCGGTGAGGTGCGGCCGCTGCGCGCCGCCGACATCGCGGTGCTCGTGCGCAAGGGCAGCCAGGCGCAGCAGGTGCGCGACGCTCTCGCCGCCGTCGGCGTGCCGTCGGTGCTCACCGGCACGTCGAGCGTGTTCGGCACCGACGCCGCGAAGGACTGGCTGGTGCTGTTCGAGGCGCTCGAGCAGCCGCACCGCACGCAGCGCGTGCGCCGGCTCGGCATCACGCCGTTCGTCGGGTGGACGGCCACCGACCTCGACGGCGGCGAGGACGCCGTCGACGAGTTCGCGCTGCAGCTGCGCGACTGGGCGGACCTGCTCACCACGCGCGGCGTGGCCGCCATGTTCGGTGCCGTCAGCGAGCAGCGCGACCTCGCCGGTCGCCTGCTGCAGCGCCCCGACGGCGAGCGCCTGCTCACCGACCTGCGGCACGTGGCCGAGTCGCTGCACGCCGAGCAGCTGGCCTCGCAGCTCGGCCTGGCAGGGCTGCTGTCGTGGCTGCGCGTGCGCGTCACCGACGCCGGCCGCGACCCGGACCAGGAGCGGTCGCGCCGGCTCGACACCGACGCCGCCGCCGTGCAGGTCGTCACCGTGCACACGAGCAAGGGGCTGGAGTTCCCGGTCGTGCTCGTGCCGTACGGCTGGGACGCCGCGGGTGGCGGCTTCGGCGAGCGGCTGCCGCGCGGCCACGCCCGGCTGGACGAGCGGGAGGTGCGGACGCTGCACGTCGGCGGCAAGGACGCCGCCGACCACGGCGAGGCGTGCGCGGCCCTCGACGTCGACGAGGCCGGTGAGGAGCTGCGGCTGCTGTACGTCGCGGTCACGCGGGCGATCTCGCGGCTGGTGCTGTGGTGGGCGCCGACGCACAACACGAAGAAGGGCCCGCTGCACCGGCTGCTGTTCGCCGACGACCCAGCCGACGTCCCGGTGGAGGTCGACGTGCCGGCCGACGACGACGTGGTGGCGCACCTGCAGCGGCTCGCGGCCGGCGGAGCGGGGGTCGTCGTCGAGGAGGTGTCGACGGCGTCCGCGCCGGCTGCGCCGCCGACCGCCCCTCCGGCGGTGCCGGACCTCGCCGCGGCGGTGTTCGACCGGGGCCTCGACGTCGAGTGGCGGCGCACGTCGTACACCGGGCTGACGCGGGTGGTGCACGAGCACGACGCCGTCGGCTCGGAGCCGCAGGTGCAGGTGAAGGACGACGAGCCGGACGAGCTCGGCGCGAGCGCTGCGGACGATCCGGCCGACGAGCCGCTGCGTGCGATCGCCTCACCGATGGCGGACCTGCCGGGCGGGGCGTGGTTCGGCACGCTGGTGCACAGCGTGCTCGAGGAGATGGACCTGTCGGCGGCCGACGTGCGCGGCGAGCTGCTGCGGGTGTGCACCGAGCAGCTGCAGCACCGCGCCGTCGAGCTGACCGCCGAGCAGCTCGCCGAGGCGCTGCTGCCCTCGGTGTCGACGCCGCTCGGGCCGCTCGCCGACGGGGTGCGGTTCCGCGACATCGCGGCCCGCGACCGGCTGCCGGAGCTGGCCTTCGAGCTGCCGCTGGCCGGCGGCGACGTGCCGGTCGCCGACGTGCTGCTCGGGCAGGTCGCCGACCTGCTCGACCAGCACCTGCCCGCCGGTGACCGGATGAGCCGCTACGCCGGCATGCTGCGGTCGCCCGCGCTGGCGGCGCAGCACCTGCGTGGGTACCTCGCCGGCTCGCTCGACGTCGTCGTGCGGCTGACCGGGCCGCGGTACGTCGTCGTCGACCACAAGACGAACCGGCTGGCCGACCGCGACGTCCCGCTGACCGCCTGGCACTACCGGCAGAGCGCGCTCGACGACGCCGTGCTCGCGGCGCACTACCCGCTGCAGGCCCTGCTCTACTGCGTGGCGCTGCACCGCTTCCTGCGCTGGCGGCAGCCGGGCTACGACCCCGCCGTGCACCTCGGCGGAGTGCTGTACCTGTTCCTGCGCGGCATGTGCGGCGAGCAGGGTGCCGACCGGCTGCCCGGTGTGTGGTCCTGGTCGCCGCCCGCCGGGCTCGTCGTCGCGCTCTCGGACCTGCTCGCCGGGAGGGCGTCGTGACGGTCGCCCTGCGCGCCACCGGGCTGCTCCGCGACTACAGCGACGCGGGAGTGCTGCACGCCGCCGACGTGCACGTCGCGCAGCGGCTCGGCGCGCTCGGCGGCGAGAGCGACGAGCGGGTGCTGCTGGCGCTGGCGCTGTGCGTGCGCGGCGTGCGGCAGGGCTCGGTGGCGCTGCCGCTGGCGGACGTGCCGGGCACCGTGACGGCCGACGACGCCGACGACGCCGAGGACGGCGTCGCGCGCGAGCTGCCGCCGTGGCCCGAGGTGGACGGCTGGCTCGTCGCGGTGCAGGCGAGCCCGCTGGTCGGTGCCGGCCGGCCACTGCGGCTGGACGCCGGCGAGCTGTGGCTGGAGCGGTACTGGCGGCAGGAGGTCGCGGTCGCCGACGACCTGCTGCGCCGCGCGGCCTCGCCGCCCGACGTGGACGACGACACGCTCCGCGCCGCGCTGCAGCGGCTCTGGCCCGGCTCCGAGGCCGACGACCAGCGGCTCGCGGCCGCGGTGTGCGTCCTGTCGCGCGTCGCGGTGCTCGGCGGCGGGCCGGGCACCGGCAAGACGACGACGGTCGCGCGGCTGCTCGCGGCGCTGCGTGAGGTGTCGCCCGGACGGCCACCGCGCATCGCCCTCGCGGCGCCGACCGGCAAGGCGGCGGCGCGGCTCACCGAGTCGCTGCGGGAAGCGGTGCACGGCGGCGCCGCGACCGGCCGCGAGCCCGACCCGGTCCTGAGCGACGAGGACGCCGCCGTGCTGACGCGGCTCGAGGCGACGACGCTGCACCGGCTGCTCGGCGTCCGGCGCGGCTCCACGCGGTTCCGGCACTCGGCCGAGAACCGGCTGCCGCACGACGTCGTCGTGGTCGACGAGACGTCCATGGTGTCGCTGACGCTGTTCGCACGGCTGCTCGAGGCGCTGCGCCCGACGACGCGGCTGGTGCTCGTCGGCGACCCGGACCAGCTCGCGTCGGTGGAGGCCGGTGCGGTGCTCGCCGACCTGGTGGCGCCGGCGCGCGAGCTCGGCCTCGCGCGCACGACGCAGCTGGCCGGCCGGCTGCGCGCCGTGGTTCCGCACGACGTCGGCTCCGTCCCGGTGGCCGTCGAGTCGGCTGCGGCCCGCGTGCGCGACGGCGTCGCGCTGCTGCGCACCGACCGCCGGTTCGACGAGGGCGGCGCGATCGCGCGGCTGGCGCGTGCCGTCCGCGACGGTGACACCTCCGGCGCGCTGGCCGTGCTGCGCGAGGGCACGGCCGCCGTCCGGTTCGACGAGGTGTCCGACGACGCCGACGTGCCGTCCGGCGTCGTCGGCGAGCTGCGCTCCGATGCGGTGGCGCTCGGTCGCCGGCTGCTCGACGCCGCGCTCGCCGACCGGGCCGGGGACGCGCTCGCGGTGCTCGCCGAGCACCGGCTGCTGTGCGCGCACCGTCGCGGGCCGCGCGGCGTCGCCGAGTGGAGCCGCACAGTGGAGCGCTGGTGGCGTGACGAGCTCGGCGTCCAGCCGCGTCGCGACGGCCGGTACGCCGGCCTGCCGCTGCTCGTCACGTCGAACGACTACGACAACAAGCTCTTCAACGGCGACACCGGTGTCGTGGTGCAGCGCGACGGCGATCTGGTCGCGGCGTTCGACAGCGGCGACGGCGTCCGCCACCTGCCGCTCGGCCGGCTGGGCGACGTCCGCCCGCTGCACGCGATGACGGTGCACCGTGCGCAGGGGTCGCAGTTCCGCCGGGTGACCGTGCTGCTGCCCGCCACCGGGTCGCCGCTCGGGACCCGCGAGACGCTCTACACGGCGGTCACCCGCGCGTCGGGCGGGGTCCGCGTGATCGGCTCGGCCGCCGCCGTCGCCTCCGCGGTGCAGCGGTCGGTGGCGCGCGCCACCGGCCTGCGCCGCCGGCTGGGGTGAAGCGCGCGTCGTGGGGTAGGCGGACCGGGTCCCCGCCGCTGAGCTCCGGAGGCCCGCCGTGACCGCCAGCACCGACCACAGCACCGACCGCGACGTCATCGACGTGCTCACCACCGACCACCGCGAGGCGCTCGAGCTGGTCGTGCAGATCAAGGCGGAGTCGAACCCGGAGCAGCGGCGGGAGCTGACCGACAGCCTCATCGGCGAGCTGGTGCGGCACTCCGTCGCGGAGGAGATGTACGTGTACCCCGCCATGCGCGAGCACCTCCCGAACGGAGACGAGGCCGTCGACCACGACACCAGGGAGCATCAGGAGCTCGAGAAGACGATGAAGCAGCTCGAGGCGGCCGACACCGGCTCGCCGGAGTTCCTGCAGCTCGTCGGCGAGCTCGAGGAGACGCTGCGCGACCACGTGAGCGACGAGGAGGACGAGCACTTCCCCGAGCTGCGCAAGCACGTTCCGGAGGACGCGCTCGTCGAGCTCAAGGGCAAGGTCGAGACCGCCAAGAAGGTCGCGCCGACGCGCCCGCACCCGGCGGCGCCGAACGCCGAGCTGTTCCACAAGATGGTCGGGCCCGGCGTCGGTCTGGTGGACCGGATGCGCGACAAGCTCACCGGCCGCGACGCCTGACACCGCAGCTCCGTCCGGGCCGATGACTCGCGCCACGTCATGGCGTCTGCACCTGTGACACCGCCAGCAGAGGGCGGTCCGAGAAGAGTGGAGACGCGATGAGAAGGCTGGTCGTCAGCACGTTCGTGACGCTGGACGGCGTGATGCAGGCGCCCGGCGGGCCGGAGGAGGACGACGGCGGCGGCTTCCCGTTCGGCGGCTGGACGGTGCCGTACTTCGACGAGTCCGTCGGTGCCTTCATGGACGAGCTGATGGGCAAGCCGTTCGACCTCGTGCTCGGGCGCAAGACCTACGACATCTTCGCGGGGTACTGGCCGCACGCCGGTGAACAGGAGGGCGCCGGCCCGTTGAACGCCGCGACCAAGCACGTCGCCTCACGCGGGCGTCCGGAGCTGAAGTGGGGTCCCGCCGCGCTGCTCGAGGCTGACGTCGTCGACGCGGTCCGCGCGCTCAAGCAGCAGGACGGGCCGGAGCTGCAGGTGCACGGCAGCAGCGAGCTGCTCCAGACGCTCGTGCCGGGCGGCGTCGTCGACGAGCTCCGGGTGCTGACGTTTCCCGTGGTGGTCGGACGCGGCAAGCGGTTGTTCGGCGGCGGTCGGGCGGCGACGGCGCTGCGGCTGGTCTCGTCGACGACGTCGTCGACGGGTGTGGTGATGTCGGTCTACGAGCCGGCGGGTGACGTGCAGACGGGGACGTTCGCGGCCGAGTGAGCCCTGGTGGCCTGCCGTCGGCTCAGCCGGCCGCAGCCGCCTTCGAGCGGGTCTCGGCGCCCGCACCGCTCGCGGCGCGGCGCTGGGCGGGGATCCGCGTCGCCTTCGGGATCGGTGTCGTCCGGTAGACCCCGCGAGAGGCGAGCTCGTCGTCGTGCTGGCCGGCGAGCCGGCGCTGCTCCATGTCGTAGAGCGTGCGACGCAGCTGCGCTGCGGTGGCGCCGGCGGGGATCTCCGCGGAGAACAGGCCGACGTGGCTGGCAGTGGTCATGCTGCGTCTGTCGGCCGCTCACTGCCGCAGAACGTCACCCGAACGGCTGACCGGCCGGGGCACCCGACCGCTCGGCGGCACCGGGCGCCGGCAGTTGGGCAGCACGTCGGGCCCGGTGCCGGTGTCGGCGTCGGGCTGGCGTGCGGGTGGGGTCAGAGGTCGGGGTGGACGGTGTAGTGGCGTCGGCTGTGTGGTGCGGTCCAGGTGGTGCTGCCGTCGGGATGTCGCTGGTAG
>DATMJH010000010.1:0-4572 GCA_035554015.1 Mycobacteriales bacterium | reverse complement strand
GCGCAGACCATGTGCGTCGCCTCGGGGATGACCGGGTTGACCTTGCCCGGCATGATCGAGCTGCCCGGCTGCAGGTCGGGCAGCTGGATCTCGCCGAGGCCGGCGCGCGGTCCCGAGCCCATCCAGCGGATGTCGTTGCAGATCTTGTTCAGCCCGACGGCGATGGTGCGCAGCTGGCCGCACGCACCTGATGGACGCGACGCCGGTGACGCTGGGGCAGGAGTTCGGCGGCTACGCGGCGCAGGTGCGCTACGGCGTCGAGCTGCTCCTCGGTCAGCTTCCCGTCCGCGACGTAGCCGCTGTCGAGCACGACCTGGCGGATCGTCTTCTTCTCCTTCAGCGCGGTCTTGGCGACCTTCGCGGCGTCCTCGTAGCCGATGTACTTGTTCAGCGGCGTGACGATCGACGGCGAGGACTCGGCGAGCTCACGGCAGCGCTCCTCGTCGGCGACGATGCCGTCGACGCACCGGTCGGCCAGCAGTCGCGAGATGTTGGCGAGCAGCCGGATCGACTCGAGCAGGTTGCGCGCCATCACCGGGAGCATCACGTTCAGCTCGAAGTTGCCGGCGCTGCCGGCGAAGGCGATCGCGGCGTCGTTGCCGATGACCTGCGCGCACACCATGTGCGTCGCCTCGGGGATGACCGGGTTGACCTTGCCCGGCATGATGCTCGACCCGGGCTGCAGGTCGGGCAGCTGGATCTCGCCGAGACCGGCGCGCGGCCCCGAGCCCATCCACCGCAGGTCGTTGCAGATCTTGTTCAGGCCGACGGCGATCGTGCGCAGCTGGCCGCTGGCCTCCACGAGGCCGTCCCGGGCGCCCTGCGCCTCGAAGTGGTCCCGCGCCTCGGTGAGCGGCAGGCCGGTCGCCGCGGCGACCTCCTCGATGACCCGCGCCGAGAACCCCGGCGGGGTGTTGATGCCGGTGCCGACGGCCGTGCCGCCGAGGGGCAGCTCGGCGAGGCGGGGGAGCGAGGCCCTGAGGCGCTCGACGCCGTAGCGGACCTGCGCCGCGTAGCCGCCGAACTCCTGCCCCAGCGTCACCGGCGTCGCGTCCATCAGGTGGGTGCGCCCGCTCTTGACGACGGTGGCGAACTCGTCGCGCTTGCGCTCGAGCGAGGCGGCGAGGTGCTCGAGCGCCGGTACGAGGTCGTTGACGACGGCGCTGGTGGCGGCGATGTGGATGGAGCTGGGGAACACGTCGTTGCTGCTCTGGCTGGCGTTGACGTGGTCGTTCGGGTGCACCGGCGAGCCGAGCTTCTCGGTCGCGAGCGTCGCGAGCACCTCGTTGGTGTTCATGTTGCTGCTCGTGCCGGAGCCGGTCTGGAACACGTCGACCGGGAAGTGCTCGTCGTGGTCACCGCGGGCGACCTCGGCCGCGGCGTCCTGGATCGCCCGCGCCATGTCCTCGCCGAGCACGCCGAGCTCGGCGTTCACCTTCGCCGCGGCCGCCTTGATGCGGGCCAGCGCCTCGATGTGCGAGCGCTCGAGCTTCGCCCCGCTGACGGGGAAGTTCTCGACGGCTCGGGCCGTCTGCGCGCGGTACTTGGCGTCCCTCGGGACGCGCACCTCCCCCATCGTGTCGCGCTCGACCCGCCACTCGCCGTTCGTCTGCTCAGCCATGCCCGCCATCCTGCCGAACCCGCCGGCGCCGGCCTCCCCCCGGCCCCTGCGTCAGGAGCTGCGAGCCTGCCGCTGCTCCAGGGCGCTGACGTCCCGAGCGCCACGACCCGCTGCGTCAGGAACCACAGGCCTGCACCTGCTCCAGCGCCATGACGTCTCGCGCCTGTCCACAGTTGTCGTCGCGGCCGCCGCCCGCCTGGCCGTCCGCGTCACCATCGCGTCCGTGCGCGAACCACGACCGCAGATCCGGCTCCTCCGAGTGCGAGCCCGCCGGCTCGCGGCCGCGCGGGCCGGCGTCCTGTGCCGGCGCGACCTGCGCGCCGCCGGCATCCCGCGCTGGTTCGTCCAGCTGGAGGTCCGCGCCGGTCGCTGGCAGCGCACCGGCCGGCAGACCGTCGTCGTCCACAACGGCGAGCTGTCGGCGGCGACGCGGCGCACCGTTGCGGTACTCGAGGCCGGTCCCCAGGCGGCCCTCGACGGCGTCAGTGCACTGCAGCACCGCGGCGTCACCGGGCTGTCGGACGACGTCGTCCACGTGATCTGTGCCCGTGGCGGTCAGAGCAGACGCCGACGTCGGGCGACGGCGCGGCGACGACCGCGGCCGCACGACGTCGTGGTGCACGAGAGCCGGCGGTTCCGCGAGGACGACGTCGAGGTGGTGGACGGCGTCCGCGTGGTCCGGGGAGCGGTCGCCTCCGTGCACGCTGCGCTGTGGGCCGCGACCGACCGGCAGGCCAGCTTCCTGCTGCTGCTCGCCGTCCAGCAGAGGCTGGCCACGGCCGACGAGCTCGTCGACGCGGTGGGAACCGTGCGCCGCCATGCCCGGCGCCGGCTGCTGATCAGCGTCGCGGCGGAGGTGGCAGGTGGTGTCCGGTCGATCGGTGAGCTCGACGTCGCTCGCGCCCTGCGCGAGCGCGGGCTGCCCGAGCCTGACCGGCAGGTGCTGCGCCGCCGCCCGTCGGGCCGCGAGTACCTCGACGTCCGCTTCGAGCGGTACCGGGTGACGCTCGAGATCGACGGCGTGCAGCACGAGGAGCTCGCGCAGAAGGTGTCGGACGTGCTGCGCGACCTCGCCGTGGTCGCCGACGGCGACGTCGTCCTCCGCCTCCCGCTCGACGTCTATCGACTGGCCCGCGAGCAGGTGCTCGACCGGATCGAGGCGGTGCTGCGCTCGCGCGGCTGGGGTGAGGCAGCCTGAAGGCCCGCGCGGGACGTCAGCGCCTCGGAGCAGGTGCGCGCTCAGATCTCCTGACGCAGGCAGCGGGCGGGCGCGGGACGTCAGCGCCTCGGAGCAGGTGCGCGCTCAGGCTTCCTGACGCAAGGGGAGGTCAGAGGTCGATGTCGACGACGACGGGGGCGTGGTCGGACGCGCCGGTGCCCTTGCGGGCCTCGCGGTCGACGAACGCGTCGACCACCCGCACCGCCGGCGTGGCCAGCACGTAGTCGATGCGCATGCCCATGTCCTTGTGGAACATCCCGGCGCGGTAGTCCCAGTAGGTGAACGGGCGGTCGTTCTTGCCCGGCCGGGGGACGACGTCGACCAGTCCCCAGTCGAGCAGCGCCTGCATCGCCGAGCGCTCGGCCGGGGTCACGTGTGTCGAACCGACGAAGCGCGAGGCGTCCCACACGTCGTCGTCGGTGAGCGCGACGTTGAAGTCGCCCATGACGACGAGCGGCTGCGAGGGGTCGAACCGGTCGAGCCGCTCGCGCAGCGCGGCGAGCCAGCCCAGCTTGTACTCGTAGTGCGGGTCCTGCAGCGACCGGCCGTTCGGCACGTACACCGAGACGGCGTGCACCGGTCCGCACCGCGCCGCCGCCAGCCGCGGCTCCTGGTGCCCGTCGAGCTCACGGGACTCCTCCGCCAGCCCGACCCGCGACAGCACCGCGACGCCGTTCCAGCGGCCGTCCCCGCTGTGCACCGTCTCGTAGCCCAGCGCGAGCAGCGGCATGTGTGGGAAGCCCTCGTCGGTGCACTTGGTCTCCTGCAGCGCGACGACGTCGGGCGAGCGGGACTCCAGCCACTCGAGCAGCCGCGGGAGCCGGGCTCCGACCGAGTTGACGTTCCAGGTCGCGATCCGCACGCCTCGAGCCTCGCAGACGGTGGGACGTCAGGCGCAGGGAGCAGGTGCAGGCTGGGGTGCTCTGACGCAGGTCAGCGCGAGGTGCGCTCGAAGTCGACGGCCGAGTACGCCCGCAGCTTGGTCAGCGCGTGCTGCGAGGTGACCCGCCGGATCGTGCCGCTCTTCGACCGCATCACCAGCGACTCGGTGGTCGCCCCGCCGCCGCGGTACCGCACGCCGCGCACCAGCTCGCCGTCGGTGATGCCGGTCGCGACGAAGAACACGTTGTCACTGCGGACCAGGTCGTCCGGGCCGAGGACGGCGTCGAGGTCGAGCCCGGCGGCGGCGGCGTTCTGGAACTCCGACTTCTTCTGCGGCCAGAGCTTGCCCTGGATGGTGCCCCCCAGGCACTTCACGGCGCAGGCCGCGATGATCCCCTCCGGTGTGCCGCCGATGCCCATGAGCAGGTCGACGCCGGTGCCGTCGGAGGCCGCCATGACGGCGCCGGCGACGTCGCCGTCGGAGATGAACTTGATGCGCGCGCCGGCCTCGCGCACCTGGTGCACGAGGTCCTCATGCCGCGGGCGGTCGAGGATGCAGACCGTGACGTCCTCCGGCGCACCGCCCTTGGCCTTGGCGACGGCCTGCACGTTGTGCGCGACCGGGGCGGTGATGTCGACGACGTCGGCCGCCTCCGGGCCGGTCACCAGCTTCTCCATGTAGAAGACCGCCGACGGGTCGTACATGGTGTGCCGCTCGGCGACGGCCATGACCGCGATGGCGTTCGGCATGCCCTTGCTCATCAGCGTGGTGCCGTCGATCGGGTCGACGGCGACGTCGGCCTCCGGGCCCTCGCCGCAGCCGACCTCCTCGCCGTTGTAGAGCATCGGC
>DATMJH010000009.1:0-33015 GCA_035554015.1 Mycobacteriales bacterium | reverse complement strand
CGCTTCGTAAACACCTGCGGCCGAGAACTTTCCGTGAGCCCACGCCGGCCTCTCGAAGCTGCCGCCCGCCCGGCCTGCATCGGCCAGCACGCGCATGCGAGAGCGGCGTGCCCGGGGCGGGGAATGGCCCATGGCGGCGGGTAGTTGCACGTGCACATGAAGGTCGAGATCTGGTCCGACGTCGTCTGCCCGTGGTGCTACATCGGGAAGCGGCGCTTCGAGGCGGCACTGGAGCGGTTCGCGCACCGCGACGAGGTCGAGCTGGTGTGGCGGTCGTTCGAGCTCGACCCGCACGCGCCGCCCTCTCCGGAGCACGCCGGCGACTACGCCGAGCGGCTCGCGCGCAAGTACGGCGGCGGACTCCCCCACGCCCAGCAGATGATCGACACCATGACGGCGACCGCTGCCGCCGAGGGGCTCGACTTCCGCTTCGACCTCGCCCGCCCCGGCAACACGTTCGACGCTCACCGGCTGCTGCACCTCGCGCTCGAGCGCGGCGTGCAGGACGCCGTCAAGGAGCGCCTCGACCGGGCGACCTTCACCGAGGGGCTGCGGGTCAGCGAGCACGAGTCGCTCGTCGCCGTCGTCGCGGAAGCGGGGCTCGACGCCCAGGAGGCGCGAGCGGTCCTCGCCAGCGATCGCTACACCGACGCCGTGCGTGCCGACGAGGCGCAGGCCGCAGCCTACGGCATCAGCGGCGTGCCCTTCTTCGTCGTCGACGGCCGTTACGGCGTCTCGGGCGCGCAGCCGGCCGAACTGCTGCAGCAGGTCCTCGAGACAGCGCACCGTGAGGGCTCCCTGGTCACGGTCACCGGCAGCGCACCGTCGTGCGACGACGAGAGCTGCGCCGTCTGAGCTGGGGCTCCACCTGCGTCCCCGCGCAGGATCTGAACGCGTTCAACATGGCCCTTGCGATGGACGCCCACGCCGGCGTACCGTTCGATCTGAACACGTTCAAGTCGAGCGGAGGAGCCGCAGCCATGAACCACCTCGCCGCCACCTACGCCCTGTACGTCCTGCTCGCCGTCCCGCTCACCGTCTGGGTCGGCCGGACGCTCTTCCGCAACGGCAAGGTCTTCCTCCTCGACGTCTTCGCCGGTGACGACGACCTCGCCTCCGCCGTGAACTCGTTGCTCGTGGTCGGCTTCTACCTCGTCAACATCGGCTATGTGCTGCTCGCACTCCGCATCGGCACCCAGGTCACCACGACGACCGACGCGTTCGAGGCGCTGTCGGTGAAGCTCGGTGCCGTCGCGCTCGTGCTGGGTGCGCTGCACCTCGGGAACGTGTACGTGCTGAACAACCTCCGGCGTCGCGCGGTGCAGAGCAGCCGGATGCAGGCCCTTCACCGCCCGCCCGTCGAGCCGGACGCGGTGTGGACGCCGACGGCATGACCTCGGACAGGGCTGTTCGCCGCGTCACCGTGCTGTACGACGCATCCTGCAACCTGTGCCGCACGGCACGCGGCTGGCTGGAGCGGCAGCCGCAGGCGGTCCCGATCGAGTTCGTCGCCGCCACGTCGCCCGAGGCGCGTCACCGCTACCCGTTCCTCGACCCGGCCATGACCCTGGAGGACCTCACCGTCGTGGGAGACGGCGGCGAGGTGTGGGTGGGCGCCAAGGCCTGGGTCGTGTGTCTGTGGGCCCTCGAGGGAAGGCAGGCCCTGGCTCGGCGGTTGAGCTCGCCGGCACTCATGCCGAGGGCCCGCTCCGTCGTGTCGTTCGTCTCGCGTCACCGCAAGGCCCTGGGCACCTACGAGGACAGCTGTGGCTGCACGCCGGCCTGACACCAGCGAGCGCGGCGAGCAGACCCGCACGCGCATCGTCGACGCCGCGCTCGGCCTCTTCGAGGAGCGGGGCTACGAGGGCACGACGATGCGGGCCGTCGCCGCGGCGGCCGGCGTCTCGCTCGGCAACGCGTACTACTACTTCGCCAGCAAGGACCACCTGGTTCAGGCGTTCTACGAGCGCAGCCAGGTCGAGCACCTGGCTGCGTCGCGTCCGGTGCTCGACCGGGAGCGCGACCTGGGTGCGCGCCTGTCCGGCGTGCTGCACGCGTGGCTCGACACCAACCGGCGGTACCACGACTTCGCGGTGACGTTCTTCCGCACCGCGGCGGACCCGGACAGCCCGCTGAGCCCGTTCAGCCCGCAGTCGCAGCCGGCGCGCGACGCCGCCATCGCGCTGTACGCCGAGGTGCTGCACGGCTCGGACGCGAAGGTGACACCGGCCGTGCGCGAGCGACTGCCGGAGATGCTGTGGCTGTACTCGATGGGTGTGGTCCTCTACTGGGTCCACGACCGGTCCACCGACGTCGAGCGGAGCCGCTTCCTCGTCGACCGGACCGTGCCGCTCGTCGTCCGGCTGGTGAATCTCTCCCGCTACCGGGTGCTGCGGGGGGTGGTGGACGACGCCATGGACATCGTCGACGAGCTGTCCGGGCGCCGTCTGACACGCTGATGGCGTGGACGACGCCGCGCTGACGCTTCTCGTCGGACTGGCCATGCTGGTCGGTCTCGTGGGCGTCGTCGTGCCCGTGCTCCCCGGCACGTCCATCATCCTGGTCGCCGGCCTCGCGTGGGCGCTGTTCGTCGCCGACGACGGCGCGGTCCGGTGGCTCGTCGCGGGAGTGCTCACCGTCCTGTTCGTCGTCGGCACGGTGCTCAAGTACGCGCTCCCCGGCCGGCGGATGAAGGGCGACCTGCCGCGACGCACGCTGGTCTACGCGGGCATCGGCGCCCTCGTCGGGTTCGTCGTGCTGCCACCGCTCGGGCTGTTGATCGGCGGCCTGCTGGGCGTCTACCTCGGCGAGGTGCAGCGGCTGGGCGCCGGGCCCCAGTCGCGTCAGTCGACGGTGCGCGTGATCAAGGCCATCGGGCTCGGGCTGCTCGCCGAGCTCGTGGCGGCGGTGCTCATGGTCGGCACCTGGCTGATCGGCGTCCTGGTCGGCTGACGCGGCGCGCCGCCCGTCGCACAGGCAGGATCGTCACGTGCAGACGTCGCGAGCGCTCCGGACAGCCCGGCTGCTGTCGCTGCCCGCCGGTGCCGGCGCGCTCGCCGTCGAGGGTGCGGTGCGACGGCTGGTCGGGCAGGACGCCGAGCAGGTGCGGTCGGACCTCCGCCGCCGCAACGCCGACCGGACCCGGCGCGTGCTGGGGGACATGAAGGGAGGCGCGCTCAAGGCGGGCCAGCTGCTCAGCACGGTCGAGGCGCTGTTCCCGCAAGACCCCGAGGCCACCTGGCGCGACGCGCTCGTCGGGCTCCAGGAGGGCAACGAGCCGCTCCCCTTCCGCGACGTCGAGCCGGTGCTGCGCGCCGAGCTCGGTGAGTGGCGGGCACTGCTGCCGCAGCTCGAGGAGCGAGCCGCAGCGGCAGCGTCGCTCGGACAGGTGCACCGCGGTCGCTGGCGAGACGGCCGAGAGGTGGCCGTGAAGCTGCAGTACCCGGGCGTGCGCGAGGCGCTGACCGCCGACGTGCGCGCGCTGTCAGCCGCGAGCCGCGCGGCAGCACTGGTCGCGCGCGGTTTGAGCCTGCCGCCGCTCGTCGCCGAGATGCGCGACCGGCTCACCGAGGAGCTCGACTACGAGCACGAGGCACGGACGCAGTGCAGGTTCGCCGACGCGTACGACGACGACGTCGACGTCGTCGTGCCGCGGGTCGTGCACGCGACCCCGCGCGTGCTCGTCATGGACTGGCTCGAGGGCACGCCGCTCGCCGCCGTCGCGCGCTCTGCCGGACGGCCGGAGCGTGACCGCGCCGGAGCGCTGTACCAGCGGTTCATCGTCAGCGGCCCGGAACGCGCCGGGCTGCTGCACACCGACCCGCATCCCGGCAACTTCCGCGTGCTGGACGACGGGCGGCTCGGCGTCCTCGACTTCGGGTCGTCGCTCGAGATGCCCGACGGCATGCCGCCCACGTTCGGCCGCCTCATCACCGCGCTGCTCGGTGACGACCCGGACGAGGTGCTGCGCCGACTGCGGGAGGAGGGGTTCGTCCAGCCCGGTGTCGACGTCGACGTGGCGAAGCTGGTCGACTACATGTCACCGTTCACCGAGCCGGCCCGGCACGAGCGGTTCCGGTTCACGCGCGAGTGGCTGCGCTCGGAGTTCGCCCGCGTCAACGACCCCCGCAGCCCCGAGTTCGCCGTCGCACTGACCCTCGACCTGCCGGCCGAGCACCTGTTCACCCACCGGGTGTGGCTCGGCCTCGTCGGCGTGCTGTGCCAGCTCGAGGCCGAGGTCGAGGTCGCACCGGTGCTGCGGCGGTGGCTGCCCGGCTTCGACGCCTGAGGTCAGCGGTCGACCGGGAGCCCGAGCGAGCGGCCGGCGTCGCGCAGGTCGTCGCGCACCGACGGGTGTGCGGCGTTCTCGATGAGCTGGCGCGCCTGCTGCCCCTGGTCGCCGCCCCACACCCGGGCCGTGCCCTGCTCGGTGACGATGTGCGAGTGCTGGAAGCTCGTCGCCGGCGCCTGCAGCGCCGGCACGACCGTCGACACCCCGGCCTTGGGGTGCAGTGACGGCAGCGCGATGACCGCCTTGCCGCCCTGCGAGTGCAGCGCGCCGACGATGAAGTCGGTCTGGCCGCCGAAGCCGCTGTAGACGCGGCCGGGCCGATCGGGTCGGCGCGAGGCGTTCGCCTGCGCGAACAGGTCGACCTGCAGCGCGGTGTTGACGCTCGTCATCTTGTGCTGGCGGGCGATCATGGCCGGGTCGTTCGTCGTCTCCGTGCGCAGCAGCCGCAGCCGCGGGTTGCCGTCCACCCACGCGTACAGCTCCTGCGACCCGAACAGGAACGACGTCGTGATCGGGTGCGCCGGGTCGAGCGCGCCGGCGCGGTCGAGCGCGAGCACGCCGTCACTGATCATCTCCGTCCAGATCTTCAGCGAGCCCCGGTCGGTGAGGGTGGCCAGCACGGCGTCCGGCACGCCACCGATGCCGAGCTGCAGCGTCGCACCGTGACTGACGAGCTCGGCGACCCGAGCACCGATCTCGCGAGAGGTCTCGTCGGGCGGACGAGGTACCGGCGAGGTGAGCGGCTCGTCGACCTCGATGGCCAGGTCGACCTCCGACAGCGCCAGCACGCCGTCTCCGTAGGTGAACGGCATCTGCCGGTTCACCTGAGCGATGACGAGCCCGCCACGTGCGCGCACCGCCTCGACAGCCGCGGGCAGCACGTTCACCTCCGTGCCCATGCTGACCGTGCCGTCACGCGGCGCGGAGACGTGCAGCACCACGACGTCGGGCACCCGGGTCGTGGTGAACAGCACCGGCACCATCGACAGCCGCGCCGGGACGTAGCGCAGCCGCGGTGAGTCGCGCATGCCGGCACCGACGAACGGCGTCTCGTAGGTGACGCCGTCGCGGTCGGGCAGCCCGGTCGGCGCGTTCAGCACGAAGAGCCGGTAGGCCGGCAGCGCCCCGTCGAGCACCTCGAGGGCCTGCCAGGGCACCGCGTGGTTGCCGGAGACGACGACGCGCGGCCCGTCGGCGCCGGCGGGCGGTCGCCGGGCGAGCGCGGTGGCCAGTGCCGAGTCGTTCAGGGTGCGCACCGGCTCAGCATGGCCGGGGTGCGTGCGGCAGGGTGGAGCCCCCCTGCCGATCGCTGGAGGCCCCGCGTGCGCCTGCCGATACCGGGCCCGTCCGACCTCGTCGAGGCGGTGCGCGACGTCGCCGGCGCGGTGGCCGGCCTCACCGGCGCGGTGCAGGGGGCCGTGGCCCTCGTCCCGCGGATCGAGACGGCGCTCGACCGGGTCGACGGTCTGCTCGACCGGGCGGAGTCGTCGGTGGACCGGATCGACGCGCTGGCCGCCCGTGCCGGTGACGTCGTCGACCGCGCCGAGCCGCTCGTCGGCGGGCTCGAGCAGCTGCTCGACCGGACCACCACGCTCGTCGACGACGCGGACACCGCCGTGCGCGACGTCGACCGCGTGCTGCGCGACGCGGACAGCGCCGTCGCGCGCGCCACCGGTGTCGTCGACGGTGCGGCGCGGGCGGTGGACCGCGTGAGCGGCGTCGTCGACGGCGCCGACCGGACCGTCGCGCGGGTCGGCGGTGTCGTCGACGGAGCCGACCGGACCGTCGCGCGGGTGGCCGGCGTCGTCGACGGAGCCGAGGCCGCCGTCGACCGGGTGGGCGGCGTGCTGACCGGCGCCGAGGGCGCGGTCGAGCGCGTCGGCGGCACTCTCGAGGGCGCCGACGAGGCCGTCACGCGGGCGCTCCGGCTGCTCGCGGCCCTGTCACCGCCGATGGAGCGGCTGCTCCCGGTGCTCGAGCGGATGTCCGAGACGCTCGAGCCGCACGAGGTCGACGCCGCGGTGCACCTGGTCGACCGGCTGCCGCTGCTGCTGGCCGCTGTCGACGAGGACCTGCTGCCGGTGATCCGGCAGATGCGCGATGTCGGGCCGGAGCTGCACGAGCTGCTGACGATCGTCGAGGACCTGCACCGCGTCGTGACCGGCCTGCCCGGCGCGCGGCTGCTGCGGCGCCGCTCCGACGACGAGTCCTAGCGCGGGGTGGCGCGCCGCTCCGTGAGCAGCGCCGCCACGCGCTGCCGCGTCACACCGAAGTGGGTGGCGATCGTCTCCTGGCTGAGTCCCTCGTCGTGCAGCGCCCGCGCCTCCGCGCGGCGGAAGCCGGACCCGGCTGCGGACAGGGTGTCGAGCAGCTCGGTCAGCAGCTCGACCATGAGCGGGTGGCCGCCGCTGGTGACGATGTCGGTGTACGAGCGGCCCGCTTCGCGGGCGTCGCGCAGCACCGAGGCGCGGGCGGACATGGCGTCGAGCGTCTTGCGCGCCTCGTCCATCGCCCCGCAGAGGCGGTCGAGGGCGTCGAGCACGTCGTCGGACACGTCAGGACCGTAGATCCCGCACGAGCCGCCCGCCATGGGGGTTGGCAACGGCCGTGACCGAGACTGGGTCGCGACGCAGACACAGCGGGAGGGCGGGGCGTGGGCGACGGCGACGGCTGGCTGCACTGCGCGCTCGGCCACCGCCACTGGGGGCTGTTCGGCGCCGCGGGGCTGTTGGTCGTCACCCCTGCCCGTACGGTGCTGCTGCAGCACCGGGCGCCGTGGAGCCACGGCGGCGACAGCTGGGGGGTACCCGGCGGGGCGATGCACAGCGACGAGACACCCGAGCAGGCCGCCCGCCGTGAGACCGCCGAGGAGACCGGGCTCGACGTCGACCGCCTGGTGCTGCACGCCGACCACGTCGACGACCACGTCACCTGGCGGTACACGACGCTGGTGGCGTCGGCGCCTGCGGCGCTGCCCGTGACGCCGGAGCGCGAGAGCGTCGAGCTGCGCTGGGTGCCGCTGGACGCCGTCGAGGAGCTGCCGCTGCACGCGGCGTTCCGGGCGGCCTGGCCGCGGCTGTCGGCGCTGGTCCCGTGAGGCCGGCGCCGGGGCGCTGGCCTGTCGAGACCGGCACCGCGGAGCTGCTGCGCGACGCCGACGCCACGGACGGCTGGCTGCTGACCGTTGACGGCGTGCCGCAGAGCTACGTCGACCTGGCGGACCCCACGCACCTCGAGTTCGACTACGTCCGCCTGCTGGGCGACGTCGTCGACTGCGTGGCGCCCGCCGCGGCGTCCCTTGCCGTGGTGCACCTCGGCGGCGGCGCGTGCACGCTGGCCCGGTACGTCGCCGCCACGCGCCCCGGCTCGAGGCAGGTCGTCGTCGAGGCGGATCCGGCGCTCGCAGCGCTGGTGCGCGAGCAGCTCGGGACCCGCGGCTTCCGGCTGCGGGTCGGCGACGCGCGGCAGGAGTGCGCGCGGCTGTCCGCCGGTGTCGGCGACCTCGTCGTCGCCGACGTGTTCGAGAGCTCTCGCCAGCCGGTGCACACCACCACCCTCGAGTGGCTGCAGGAGATTCGGCGGCTGCTGCGACCCGGCGGCGTATACGCGGTCAACGTCGCCGACGGGCCGCCGCTGCCGTTCGCCCGCGCGCAGGTCGCCACGCTGTGCTCGGCCTTCTCCCACGTCGCGCTGCTCGCCGACCCGAGCGTGCTGCGCGGACGCCGGTTCGCCAACCTCGTGCTCGTCGGGTCGGACGCCCCGCTCCCGCTGGAGGCGCTGACCCGCCGGGCGGCGCGTGCCGCAGCCCGGGCCCGCATCGTCTCCGGCGACGACCTCGTGCGCTTCACCGGCGCCGCGCCGCCGGACCTGTTCCGCCGCTGAGCGGCGGGGGTCAGACGGCGCTCTCGAGGACGAGCGCCTGCACGACGTCGCTGAGCTCGCCGGAGCGCACGAAGACCTGGCGCTGGCGCTGTGCCGACGTGCCGCGGGCGATCAGCGCGTCGGCCAGCTCGCGCACCTCGTGCCAGTCGCCCAGCTCCTCGAGGTCGGGCCGCAGCCGCGCGAGCGCGGCCTCGAGCACGGCCGAGCCGTCGGCCAGGCCGCCGGCCCGCAGGTCGACGAGCTGGCCGTCGACGCCGAACCGCGCCGCCCGCCACCGCGCCGCGCGCACCAGCTCCGAGCGCGGCCGCGGGAACGGCGCATCGCGCACCGCCTCGTCGGCGGCGACGCGCACCAGCGACCGCACGAGCGCCGCCTGCAGGACGACGTCGTCGACGAGCGGGCACGTGTCGGCGATACGCACCTCGACGGTCGGGAAGCGTGTGGACAGCCGGGCGTCCCAGTAGAGGTGGCTCGCGTCGCGCACCATGCCGGTCGCGACGAGGTCGGCGACGAGTCGGTCGTAGGTCGCGCGGTCCCCGACGAGCTGTGCGGTGCCGGTGACGGGGAACCGGTTGAACCACTGCGTCCGGTAGCTGGCGTAGCCGGTGTCGACGCCCTCCCAGAACGGCGAGCTGCCCGACAGCGCGAGCAGCAGGTGCAGGTCCGGCCGGAGCCGGTCGAGCACCCGCACGCCGAGCTCCGGGTCCTGCGGGATCCCGACGTGCACGTGGCAGCCGGCGATGAGCTGCTGCAGCGCCAGCAGCCCGAGCCGCTCGTACACCTCGAGGTAGCGCTCGCCCTCCGTCAGCCGCTGCTCGAGCCAGCTGCCGGAGGGATGCGTCCCGCAGGCCAGCACGCGGCAGCCGTGCGCCTCCGCGGCCTGCCCGGCCCCGCGCCGCAGCCGCTCGAGCTGACGGCGCACGTCGGCCAGCGAGGTGCACACCGGCGTCGCGACCTCGAGCTGGCTGGTGCTGATCTCCGACTGCGCGTCGTCACCGAGCAGCCCCTTGGCGGTCGCGACGACGGCCGGCGCGTCGGCCAGGCCCCCGGTCGTCGCGTCGACGAGGTGGTACTCCTCCTCGACCCCGATGGTGGCGCCGACAGCGGTCACGCGCCGCCCTCCCGCGCCGCACGGAAGTCCGGTGCCCGCTTGCCGAGGAACGCCGCCACCCCCTCGGCGTACTCGGGGCTGGTCCACGACCGCTCGTACACGCGCAGCACCTCGTCGTCCTCGTCGAGCCGGCCGTGCACCGCGCGCTCGACCATCGCCTTGCCCCCCAGCAGCGACACCCGCGCGCGCGACGCCATCGTCCGGGCCAGCTCGTACGCCCGGCGCTCGACGTCGCCCTGCGCGTGCAGCTCGTGCACCAGCCCGATCCGCAGCGCGGTGCCGGCGTCGAGCAGCTCACCGGTCAGCAGGATCCAGCGTGCCCACGCCGGACCGACGACCTCGGCCAGCCGGGCGGTCGATCCGAGCGCGTAGACGATGCCGAGCTTCGCGGGCGTCACGCCGAACCGCGAACCGGTCTCGCACACGCGCAGGTCGCACGCGACCGCCAGCTGCGTGCCACCGCCGATCGCGAAGCCCTCGACGAGCGCGATCGTCGGCTTGGGGAACGTGATCAGCGCCTGCTCGCCCGTGGCGACCGCTTCCCCGTACCGGCGCGCGCCGTCGGGGTCGGCGCGCAGCGTCGTGAACTCGGCGATGTCGGCGCCGGCGCTGAACGGGCCACCGGGCGAGCCGCGCAGCACGACGACGTCGACGGCGTCGTCCTCGGCGAGCACCGGCAGAAGCCGCCCGAGGGCGTGCCACATGGCGAAGGTGACGGCGTTGTGCTTGTCGGGCCGGGTCAGCGCCACCGTCGCGATGCCGGCGTCGAGCGAGACGGTCATCGAGCCGGCGGCGTCGCCGAGGGCCTCCTGCAGGCGTGCGTCCACGCGCGGTATCGAAGCAGGCTGCGCGAGGATGCCGTCGTGCCCGTGCTCCTCGTCGTCCACCACACGCCCTCGCCGGCGATGCAGGAGCTGCTCGAGGCGGTGCGCGCCGGCACGTCGCACGAGGAGCTCGCGGCGGTCGACGTCGTCGTGCGGCCGGCGCTGTCCGCGACGGCGTCGGACCTGCTCGCGGCGGACGGCGTCGTGCTCGGGACGCCCGCGAACATCGGCTACATGAGCGGGGCGCTCAAGCACTTCCTCGACACCGTCTACTACCCGACGCTCGAGGCCAAGGTCGGCCTGCCGTACGGGCTCTACGTGCACGGCGGGAACGACACGACCGGCGCCGTCAAGGGTGTGGAGAAGGTGGTCACCGGGCTGAGGTGGCAGCAGGTCGCCGCACCGGTCGAGATCACCGGTCAGGTCGACCGGGCGGCGATCGAGGCGTGCGAGGAGCTCGGCGGGACGGTCGCGGCGCACCTGGTCATGTGACGCCGACACGCACCCTCACCCGTCGCAGCCGAGATCCTCGACCGCGGCGCGGGCAGCGTCCCGCTCGACCTGCGGGCGCGAGAAGTCCTCGCTCAGCGCAGCCCAGAACCGGCAGTCGTCGTCCGACGCGGTGCGAGGGGTCGTGCCGGCAACGACGTAGCCGGCCACCACGGCGAGGACGACCGCTGCCCAGGCGAGCCGCCCCCGCCAGCCGAGCGGTGGCAGCTCGTGCGGTTCGCGACCACGCCACCCGAGACTCCGCGTGCGGACGAGGAACGGCAGGTGCAGGAGCGCCCAGGCGGCCGGGAAGCCCCACAGGAACAAGTGCTCGCCGGGTCGCTGCCCGACGAGGACGACGGCCACCGCCCAGGCAGCGCACAGACCCACCGCGACGGCAGCGTGCACCCGGTCACGAGGTGACGGGTGGCGGACGAGCGCCGGCGCCCCACCGCGACGCACTGGCCGGAACCAGTCGTCGAACCGCGGCACGCGCACGCGCACGACGATAGGGATCCGGGACCGATGAGTCGCCCGTCGTCTCGGCGTCTGCCGTCGCGAATGCAGCCGACCGGAGGAGCACGACATGGCCCAGCGCATCGTCCCGAACCTGTGGTTCGACACCGAGGCGGAGGAGGCGGCGCGGTTCTACTGCTCGGTCTTCCCGAACTCCCGCATCGTCGCGATCGCGCGGTACCCCGCGGACGGCCCGGGCCCGGCCGGCACGGTCATGACCGTCGAGTTCGAGCTCGACGGTCAGCGCCTGGTCGGCATCAACGGCGGCCCGCAGTTCCCCTTCACCGAGGCCATCTCGCTGCAGATCGACTGCGCCGACCAGGCCGAGGTCGACCACTACTGGGACAGGCTCACCGACGGCGGCCAGCCGGTGCAGTGCGGCTGGCTCAAGGACCGCTACGGCGTGTCCTGGCAGGTGGTGCCGGCGGGCATGGACCGGCTGTTCGGCGAGGACGACCCGGCCCGGGCGCAGCGGGCGATGACGGCCATGCTCGGCATGACCAAGCTCGACATCGCGGCGCTCGAGCGAGCAGCGGCCGGTGAGCCGGGATGCGGATGACGGCCAGAGTCATCCGCTCGTCACGACGGTGAACGCGAACACCGTGGCGTTGTAGAGCGCGTGCACCCCGATGGCCGGCCCGAGCCGTCCCGCGCGCCTGGTCAGCAGGCACAGCCCGAGGCCCAGTGTGCTGATGACGACGACGAGGTAGACCGCGCCCGCGGAGGCCCGCTGCACGTGCAGCAGCGCGAAGAACGCCGTCGACACCAGCGCGGCCGGCCAGAACGGCATCCGCGTCATGAGCCCGCGCAGCGCCACCCCGCGGAACAGCACCTCCTCGACGACCGGCGCGACGGTCACGCTGAGCACGGCGAACAGCAGCAGGACGCCGAGCGGCTGGTCCTCGAGGAAGCCGACGTTGCTGTCGGGCTCGACGCCGCGCAGGGCCGGCACGAGCGCCAGCAACGTGACGACGACCGCCTGCGTCACGAGCAGCAGGACGGTCCACCCCACCACCCGGCCGACGTCGCGCCACTCCGGCAGCTCCACGCCCAGCGCCGCGGACCAGCCTCCGGACTGGCGGGCCGCCCGCCGCCCGGCGAGCGCCGCCAGCGCGCACAGCGCCGCCGACGCCACCGCCAGCGTGGCGGCGTCCGGCAGCCGCAGGCCCGCCTGCACCCCGGCCGAGAACAGCACCGCGACCACCGGCACCGCGGCCATCGCGAGCAGCGCGTCGGCGACCCCCCAGGTGCGTCCTGGTTGGCTGCGGATCTCCGCCACGCGCGCGTCCAGTGGCGGAGACGGCATGCTTCGACGGTACGGGGCGTTGACCGAGGCGTCCGTGCAGAGCGGACCAGGCCGCCGACCAGGAGGGAGCTCCGGTGCTCGACCCGCGCGAGCTGTACTCGCTCGAGCCTCATCGCCCGTCGCTGGAGGGCGTCGTGCTCGTGCAGGCTCTCGACGGGTTCGTCGACGCCGGAGCGGCCAAGCGGCTCGCCCGCCAGCACCTGCTGCGCCGCGGGTCGCAGGTCGTCGCGCGGTTCGACGCCGACCAGCTGCACGACTACCGCGCGCGGCGGCCGCTCATGGTCTTCGCCGAGGACCACTGGGAGAGCTACGACGAGCCCGAGCTCGCCGTCCACCTCGTCGAGGACGACGCCGGCACGCCGTTCCTCGTGCTCGCCGGTCCGGAGCCGGACGTGCAGTGGGAGCGGTTCGTCGCCGCGCTGCTCATGCTCGTCGAGCAGCTCGGCGTGCGGATGTCCGTCGGCCTCAACGCCATCCCGATGGCGGTGCCGCACACCCGGCCGGTCGGCGTCATCGCGCACGGCACGAAGCCCGAGCACTCCGCCGACCTCGAGCGGTGGGTCGGCACGGTGCACGTGCCGAGCACGGCGGGGCACCTGCTCGAGTACCGCATGGGCAAGGCCGGCCGCGAGGCCGCGGGGTTCGCCGTCGCGGTGCCGCACTACCTGTCCGACACCGAGTACCCGGCGGCCGCCGTGGTGCTGCTCGAGAGCCTGTCCCGGCTGGCCGGTCTGTCGCTGTCGACCGACGACCTCGTCAGCGCCGCGCTCACCGCGCGGACGGCGCTGGACGAGCAGATCGCCGGCTCGCCGGAGGTCGCCGCTGTGGTGACCGCGCTGGAGCAGCAGTACGACGCCTTCCAGGCCGGCCGCGAGCGCAGCCTGCTCGGCGGTGACGGCGACAACCTGCCGACCGCGGACGAGCTCGGGGCCGAGCTGGAGCGCTTCCTCGCCGAGCAGAGCCGGGACGACCCGTCGGCCTGACCGTGCGGCTCGAGGGCTTCCACGCCGTCAAGCACGCGCTGCGCTTCGCCCCCGAGCTCGTCGACGACGTCGAGGTGACCGACGTCGACGCCGCCGTCGCACTGGCCGAGCGGCTGGCGGCGGACGTGGCCGAGCCGCTGCGCCGCCGGGCCGTCGCGGCCGTCGTCGACCACCCGACCGGCGTGCGGGCGCACGCTCGGCGGCCGGTCGAGGACCGCTCGGTGCTGCAGCGGAGGGGCGCTCCGCTGCTGCTCCTGGACCGGCCGCGCCATCCGGGCAACGCCGGCGCCGCCGTGCGCGTCGCTGCGGCCGCCGGCGCGTCCGGGGTGGCGGTGACGGGCGATCTGGACCCGTGGCACGCCGCGGTGCTGCGTGGCAGCGCCGGGCTGCACTACGCGCTGCCGGTGCTGCGCGCCGAGCCGGCCGACGTCGTCGGCCCGGTGGTCGTACTCGACGCCGCCGGCGCCCCGCTGGCCGACCTGCCCGACGACGCCGTGCTCGTCGTCGGCAGCGAGCGCGCCGGCGTCGGAGAGAGCCTGCGGCGCCGGGCCGACGCCGTCGTCGCGCTGCCGATGCGCGCGGGGGTCAGCAGCCTCAACCTCGCCACCGCAGCCGCCGCCGCGCTGTACGCCTGGCGGCTGCGCCGCTGACGCTTGCCACACGCGACGCGCGGCGGGACGCTGCCCCTCCGCACGGCCAGGGAGGCAGCACAGTGCACGCACGCGCGACGGTGGTCCTCGGCGACCCGGCGAAGGTCGACGACCTCGTCGCGTTCGTCCGGGAACAGGTGCTGCCGAGGGTCGACGCGCAGGCCGGCAGCCTCGGCCTGTCGATGAACGTCGACCGCGCGTCGGGCAGGTGCACGGTCACGTCGCTGTGGACCGACCGCGCCTCCATGCACGCCTCGGAGCGCGCGCTCTCACCGTTGCGCGACGCCGGCGGCCGCGTCGTGGGCGGGCAGCCGGTCACCGAGGAGTACGAGCTGGCCGTGCTGCACCGCGAGCGTCAGGCCGAGCCCGGGTGCTGGGTGCGCAGCACGCGGGTGCGGCTCGACCCGGCGCAGGTCGAGCGCGGTGTGCGCACCTTCCGCGACCACAGCGTGCCGGCGATCCGCGGCCTGCCCGGCTTCCGCAGCGCCCTGCTGCTCGTCGACCGGCGGACCGGAGGGGGTGTGGTGTCGGTGGTGTTCGACGACCGCGCAGCCCTCGACGCCTCGCGGGAGAGCGCGGCGGCGGTCCGTGCGGAGGCGACCGAGCGCGCGCAGGCCGCCGTCACCGACGTCGTGGAGGCCGAGATCGTCATCGCGGCCCTCCGGCTGCCGCTGCAGCCCGCGACGGAGCCGGTGCCGGTCGGCTGAGCCGCGTCAGCGCACGAGCCCGCTCTCGTAGGCGGCCACGACCGCCTGCACGCGGTCCCGGACGCCGAGCTTGGCCAGCACGCCGGCGACGTGGGTCTTCACCGTGCCCGGTGCGACGAACAGCTCGGCGGCGATCTCGGCGTTGGAGAGCCCGCGGGCCAGCAGGGCGAGCACCTCGCGCTCCCGGTCGGTCAGCGCGGCCAGCCGGGCGCCGTCGGGCGGGGTCGGTGCCGAGCGGACCGTCGCCACGACCGCGGCCGTGACGGCCGGGTCGAGCCGGGACTCGCCGGCGGCCACGGCCCGCACCGCCGCCAGCAGGTCCTCCGGCCGGGTGTCCTTGAGCAGGAAGCCGGCCGCCCCGGCCCGCAACGCCTCCAGCACGACCTCGTCGTCGCCGAACGTCGTCAGGACGAGCACCCGCGTGCCCGGCAGCTCCTCGACGATCCGCCGGGTCGCGGCGATGCCGTCGAGCACCGGCATGCGGACGTCGACCAGCGCCACGTCCGGCCGCGTGGTGCGCACCAGCGCGACGGCGTGCTCGCCGTCGGCGGCCTGGCCGACCACGTCGATGTCGGCGTCGGTCGCCAGGATCGTCACCAGCCCGGCCCGCACGAGCGCCTGGTCCTCCGCGACGACGACGCGGACGGTCACGTCGGCACCGAGGCGGTCAACGGCAGCTCGGCGTCGACGACCCAGGCCCGGCCGTCCTCCGCGGCGCGCACCCGCCCGCCGAGCAGCGCCGCGCGCTCCGTCATGCCGACGACGCCGCGCCCGGTCCGGCCGGGCTGGCTCGGCACGGCGGGCAGCGAGTTGGTCACCCGAAGCCGCAGGACCGCGCCGTCCTTCGCGACCTCGACGGTGGTACGGGCACCGGGCGAGTGCTTGAGCACGTTCGTCAGCGCCTCCTGCACGATCCGGTAGGCCGAGAGACCGACCGTCACCGGGACGCCGGCGAGCCAGGCGATCTCGGCATCGACCGGCAGGCCGGCCCGGCGCACCCGCTCGACGAGCTCGGGGAGGGCGTCGAGCCCCGGCACCGGGCGGCGGCCGCTGTCGGTCTCCGCGTCGCGCAGGACCGCCAGCATCGTGCGCAGCTCACCGAGCGCGCTGCGGCCGGCCTGCTCGACCGCCGCGAGCACCTCGCGGGTCCGCGGGTCGCCGTCGGCGGTGCCGTCGAGCCGCAGCCGCTCGGCCCCGGCCTGCACGACCATCAGCGAGACGCCGTGCGCCACGGCGTCGTGCAGCTCGCGAGCGATGCGGTCACGCTCGTGCGCGGCAGCCTCGCGCAGGTCCTGCTCACGGCGCTGCTCGACCAGCGCCGCGCGCGTCGCCGCGGCGGCGGCCTCGAGCGTCCGGCGCCGCACGAGGCGACCGGCCGCCCATGGTGCCCCCCAGATCAGCACCGGCAGGAAGTCGCCGGCGTCTCCGTCGCCGGTGAGCAGGTGCGCCGTCCACACCAGAGCCAGCGTGAGCGCGCCGGCCGCCACCGCCCGCCGGCCGGCGAGCAGCGCGGCGACGGTGTAGACGACGAGCAGGTCGGCGAGGAAGGGCAGCTGCGGCGGGAACTCGCCCTCGGCGGTCGCCGACAGCAGGAGCGAGGCGCCCAGCACCGCGACGGCCACGGCCACCGGCGCGCGGCGGCGCCACGCGACCGAGACGAGCGCAGCCGCGACGACGGCGACCGTCGCAGGCGACTGCCGCGAGTCGTCGATCGCGAGCTCGCCGACCACCAGCACGAGCAGCGCGACCGCGAACGCGACGTCGGTCAGCGACGTGCGGGCGCGCGCAGCCGCGGCAGCGGCGCGGCGGGAGACGGCGGGCACGTCCGGACGGTACGGCGGCCGGGTGGTCCGGCGCACGACCTTCGCGGCAGAGACGTCGCCGGGGCACCTCTGCCGTGCGGCAGAGACATGTCGGGCCCGGCGGCCGAGGCCCCGGTGCACGCGACCGCCGCAGCATTCGGCGGCCGCCCGGACCGGCCGGGCCGCTCCCGAGGAGGACCCGTGACCGTCACCGACCAGATCACCCGCGGCGCCCGGCACACCTGGGTGCCGTACGTCGCCGCAGCAGCCGGCGCCGCGCTCCTGCTGAAGGCCGTGCTGATCATCGCGAGCGGCGACAGCATCCCCGATGCGCCGATGGTGGTCCTCTACCTCGGCGGTGTGCTGCTCGGCGTCGTCGCCGCCGTCGGAGGCGGGCTGCGCCGGCAGCGGACGGGGGCGAGGGTGGGCGTCGCGCTGGGCGGCGTCGTCCTGCTGGTGCTCTGGATCGTGGGGCTCGGCGACCTGCTGGAGCCGGTCATCAGCCTGGTGTCGGACGCCGAGCACGTCGGTGACGAGGTGCCCGTGGGCGTCGCCGGCGCCGTGCTGCTCGGGCTCGCCTGGCTGGGCTTCAGCCGCGACGCCGATCGCTGACCGACTGCGCCTTCCGCTCGAGGGTCGCGCTGCGACCCGCTTGCCGGCGAGCAAGCGGGTCGGAGCGCGACCCTCACGCCGTGGCGGCCGTCAGCGCACGACGTGCGGCATGAGCGCGTTCGGCGGGATGACGCCGAGCCGGCCGGCCTGGAAGTCCTCGACCGCCTCGAGCAGCTGCTGGCGGGTGTTCATGACGAACGGTCCGTACTGCGCGACCGGCTCGCGGATCGGCTGTCCGCCGAGCACCAGGACCTCGAGCGCCCCGTGCCGGGACTCCTGCGCGACGTCGGCACGGAGGGTCAGCGAGTCCCCGGCGCCGAAGACCACCGACTGGCCGGTCCGCGCGGGCGCGGCCTCGAGACCGGCGGTACCGGAGCCGCTCAGCACGTAGGCGAGGGCGTTGAAGTCCGCCCGCCACGGCAGGTCGAGCTGCGCGCCGGGCGCCAGCGTGGCGTGCAGCAGCGTGATCGGCGTGCGGGTGCTGCCAGGCCCCTGCACGGCGCCGAGCGAGCCGGCGATGACGCGCAGCAGCGTGCCGCCGTCGGCGCTCGCCGTGAGCGCGACGTCGGTGCCCTCGAGGTTCTGGTACGCGGGGTCGACGAACTTGTCCTTGGCCGGCAGGTTCACCCACAGCTGGACGCCGTGAAACGTGCCGCCGCTCTCGACCAGCTCGGCCGGCGGCGTCTCGATGTGCAGGATGCCGCCACCTGCGGTCATCCACTGGGTGGCGCCGTCCTTGATCACGCCGCCGCCACCGCTGGTGTCCTGGTGCTGGAAGGCGCCGTCGAGGATGTAGGTGACCGTCTCGAACCCGCGGTGCGGGTGCCAGCTGGTGCCCTTGGGCTCTCCGGGCGCGTACTCCACCTCGCCCATCTGGTCCATCATGATGAACGGGTCGAGCACCTCGTACGGCAGCCCGGCGAAGGCCCGGCGGACGGGAAAGCCCTCCCCCTCGTAGCCCTGCGGGGCCGTGCTGACGACGCGCACGGGGCGCGGCACGTCGCCCAGCCCGGGGGCGGGCACGCGCGGCAGGGTCAGGGTGTCGGCGGTGACGGCGGGCATCCGGGGTCCTCCTCAGGTGGTTGCGGTCGCAACTACCGAACGACAACGCTACTGCGCCCAGCCCTGTTCCACCACCCCTCCCCGCCGCGATCTTCGTCATGTGCAGGCCCCGCCCGCACGTTCGAGGTGCACAAGACGAAGATCGGCGCCGGTGGGAGGTCTGGGTCAACCGCCGAGGACGAGCCACCGGTCGCCGCGGGCACGCAGCGTCAGGACCACCAGGCGGGCGACCATGAACGCCCCCATCGCGCACCACAGCGCGACCAGCCCACCGTCGAGAAGCACGACGGCGCTCGCCGCGGCGCCGAACGCCGCGAGCGTCCACAGCCCCGCCAGGGCCAGGTAGCGGTTGTCGCCGGCGCCGATGAGCACGCCGTCGAGCACGAAGACGACGCCGGCCACCGGCTGCAGCAGCGCGGCGACGACGAGCGCGGCGGTCATGAGCGACCGCACGCGGGCGTCGTCGCTGAACAGCGCGGGCAGCACGGGCGCCGCGGCCAGCACGACCAGCGTGAGCGCTCCCCCACCGACGACGCCCCACTGCACCATCCGCCGCGTCGTCGCGCGGGTGAGCGCGGCGTCGCCGGCCCCGAGCGAGCGGCCGGTCAGCGCCTGCGCCGCGATGGCGATCGCATCGAGCACCAGGGCGAGCAGCGACCACACGAGGAAGACGACGTGGTGCGCGGCCAGCTCCTCGTCGCCCATCGCGGTGGCCACGAGCGTCGCGCCGACCAGCGCCGCCCGCAGCGTCGCAGTGCGCAGCAGCAGGTGCCCGCCGGCGGACGCCGCGCGGCGCAGGCCGGGCAGGTCGGGGTGCCACGGCACGCCGTGCGCGCGCAGCGACGGCGCGAGCACGGCCAGGTACGCGGCCGCCGCCCCGGTCTGCGCGAGCACCGTGGCCCACGCCGAGCCGGCCACCCCCCAGCCGAACCCGAGGACGAACAGCGCCGACAGGCCGGCGTTGGCCGCCGCGCTGACCCCGGCGACCACGAACGGCGTGCGGGTGTCCTGCAACCCGCGCAGCACGCCGGTGGCGGCGAGCACGAGCAGCTGCGCCGGGATGCCGAGCAGGCTGACCAGCAGGTAGGTCGTGGCATGCGGGCCGACGGCGTCCGAGGCGCCCATCAGCTCGAGCAGCGGCGCCCCGCCGACCGCTCCGGCGGCGACGAGGACGACGCCGGCCACCACCGCGAGCCACATGCCGTCGACCCCGAACCGCAGCGCCCCGGCGACGTCGCCCGCGCCCAGCCGCCGGGCCACGGTGGCGGTCGTGCCGTAGGCCAGGAACACGCAGAGGGCGACCGCCGTCGCCAGCACCGTGGCGGCCAGCCCGAGCCCGGCGAGCGGCGCGGTGCCGAGGGTGCCGACGACGGCGCTGTCGGTGAGCAGGTAGAGCGGCTCGGCGACGAGCGCGCCGAGCGCGGGCAGCGCCAGGCGCAGGATCTCGCGGTCCTGGGCCCGTCCGGTCCGGGTGTCCGCGCCGGTCACGCGGGGCACGCTAGACGGCGCTGCCCCGGTGCAACGCCGCCGAGGCGGCAGTACGAGACTGGTGCCGAGGTCACCACCCCCGACCCCGACGGAAGGCCGCACATGTCCGACGTCACGCTCGAGCACCCCGGCGGCAGCCTGCCGCTGCCGGTGAAGCCCGCCACCGAGGGGCCGGCCGGCATCGAGGTGCCCAAGCTCCTCTCGACCACCGGCATGGTGACGCTCGACCCCGGCTTCGTGAACACGGCGTCGTGCGAGTCGAGCATCACCTACATCGACGGCGACGCCGGCATCCTGCGCTACCGCGGCTACCCGATCGAGGAGCTCGCCGAGAAGGCCAGCTTCCTCGAGGTCGCGTGGCTGCTCATCTACGGCGAGCTGCCGACCGACGACGAGCTCTCGCGGTTCAAGCGCAAGATCCGCAAGCACACGATGCTGCACGAGGACTTCCGCGAGTTCTTCGGCGGCTTCCCGACCGACGCGCACCCGATGGCGGTGCTGTCGTCGGCGGTCGCGGCGCTGTCGACCTTCTACCAGGACAGCCTCGACCCGTTCGACTCCGAGCACGTCGAGATGTCCACGGTGCGGCTGCTCGCGAAGATGCCGACGATCGCGGCGTACGCGTACAAGAAGTCGATCGGGCAGCCGTTCCTCTACCCGGACAACAGCCTGGGCTACGTCGACAACTTCCTCCGCATGACCTTCGGCGTCCCCGCCGAGGAGTACGAGATCAACCCGACGATGAGCAAGGCGCTGAACCTGCTGTTCCTGCTGCACGCCGACCACGAGCAGAACTGCTCGACGTCGACGGTGCGGCTGGTCGGGTCCAGTCACGCCAACCTGTTCGTGTCGGTGTCGGCCGGCGTCGCGGCGCTGTTCGGCCCGCTGCACGGCGGCGCCAACCAGGCGGTGCTCGAGATGCTCGAGCGCATCCAGTCCGAGGGCGGTGACGTCGCGGCGTTCGTCGAGCGCGTCAAGAGCAAGGAGCCCGGCGTCAAGCTGATGGGCTTCGGCCACCGGGTCTACAAGAACCACGACCCGCGGGCGAAGATCGTCAAGAAGGTCGCCAAGGAGGTCCTCGACCAGCTCGAGCGGCCGGACCCGATGCTCGACCTGGCGATGCAGCTCGAGGAGGCGGCGCTGTCCGACGACTACTTCGTCGAGCGCAAGCTGTACCCGAACGTCGACTTCTACACCGGGGTCATCTACCGGGCGATGGGCTTCCCGACCCGGATGTTCACCGTGCTGTTCGCCCTCGGCCGGTTGCCGGGCTGGATCGCGCAGTGGCGGGAGATGATCGAGGACCCGGCGACCAAGATCGGACGCCCGCGACAGGTGTACACCGGTCCGGCGGAGCGGCACTACCCGGGCTGAGGCACGGCGCCTGCCGCGCCGCCCGGCGGCGCACCGGGTGCGATGACGAGGGGTTGACGTCGCCTGGCGGACCGCTGCCGCGCGTCGCCGTGGACGCCGGCAGCGGTGACGCCGCCGCTCCAGGCCGTGACGGCCCACCCGGTCCTGCCCGCCCCGCGCCCGACCGTCGCGGCGACGCTCGCCGTCGTCGCCCACGCTGCCGCCCCTGACGACGTCGACGCCGTCGCGCCGGCGAGATGCGCGGCACGCACGGTGGACGCCGCTGCGGTGCCCACCCCGAAGGTGAGCAGGCCGACGGTGGCGAGCAGCAGGTCGTCCTCGTCGGCCTCGGTGTAGTGCACGAGGGCGAGGCTGGCGGCATAGCTCGCGGCCGCCAGGGGCGCGGCGACGGACAGCCCGACGCCCGTCGCCGCGGCGACGCTCGCCGCGACGCCGAGCGCCAGCGACACCACCTCGACCGCTCGCGCGTTCTCCACGACGACGTCCTCGACCCAGGCGTCGAGCGCGCCCACGGCGCGCTCCAGCCGGCTCGGCTCGTCGGGGGCCCGCTCGGCGGCCTGCCGCAGCACGGTCGCCGTGGCAGCGGCGTCGGCCGCGACCTCGGCGCGCAGCGCGTGCGCCCGGCGCCGGACGGCGGCGAGCCGAGCCGGTCGGGAGTCGTACGCGACGACCACCGGCTCGGGCCCGGTCAGCACCTCGTGCGCCTCGCCGGCCAGGAGCCGGGCGCGACGCTGCGCGTCCTCCAGCCGCTCGGCGAAGCCGTCGAGCGTGCCGCGCACCGCCGACAGCGCCGCAGCCGCGTCGTCGAGCCGGCGCGGCAGGTCGTCGATTCGGGTGCGGAACGCCTCCGCCGCCTCGCCCTGCCACAGCCCGTGGTCAGCGCCCAGCGACCTCAGGCGTTCGGCCGCCGAACCGAGCCGCCGCGCCGTCCGGCCGGCGGCACGGGCCAGCCGGCGCACCTCGTCCGGGTCGCCGGGTGCGGGGTCGAGACCGAGCAGCGCGACCAGCCCGCTCACACCAGCGTCCCGACGAACGCGGCGTCGGTCGTGCTGTAGCGGGTGGCCGAGTCGCGCAGCTGCCCGGCCGCGGCGGCAGCCGCCTCCCCGGCCCGGCCCAGCGCCCACCGCCAGGACGCGCAGAAGTCGTCCACGGCGTCGGCCAGGTCGCCCGGCACGGCTCCGGCGAAGAGCTCGCGCGCAGCGGCACCGAGCTCGGCCGCGACGTCGTCGAGCCGACCGGCCAGCCGGGTCAGCGCCGCGGGCTCCACGGTGATCGTCGACACGCAGCGGACGCTAGGAGCCGAGCGGTGCGCCGGGGACCGCCTCGGCGCGATCTGTGGACAGCGACGGTCCATGGACAGGACAAGATCTTCTGCAGTTCCGACACGTCAGGCAGGATGTGCCGGAACTGCAGAAGATCTTGCGGGGTGGCGGACGGCGCCTGCGAGCGGCCCACCCGGTCAGCCCTCACGCCAGTCGTCGCTGGTGAGGTGGGAGCCGGCCATCGGCCCCATCTGCAGCATCCCGCCGTCGACCGACCACGACGCGCCGGTCACGTACGCCGCCTCGTCCCGCGCCAGGAACGCCACGACGGCCGCGACCTCGCGCGCGTCGCCGGGGCGGCCGAGCGGCACGCCGGGACGGTGCTTGCCCGGTCCGGTCGGGTCCTCGTCCTCCTGACCGGTCATCGGGGTCGCGATCTCACCCGGCGCGACGGCGTTCACCGTGATGCCGTGCTGCGCCAGCTCGATCGCGGCGGTGCGGGTGAGCAGCCCGAGCCCGCCCTTGGCGGCGCAGTAGGCGGACGCACCGACCCGCGGCTGGTGCTCGTGGACGCTGGTGATGTTCACGACGCGCCCGCCGGTGCCCTGCCTGACCATGCGCCGCGACGCGCGCTGCAGGCACAGGAACGCGCCGTCGAGGTCGACCGAGAGCGCGGTGCGCCAGTCCTCGAACGACAGCTCGAGCACCGAGCCGCCCGGGCCGGTACCGCTGTTGTTCACGAGCACCCACAGGTCGCCGCCGAGGGCGTCGGCCAGCTCGTCGACGACGTCCGCGCCGGCGGGCAGGTCGGTGAGGTCGAGGTGGCGCACCTCGGCACGGCGGCCGAGCGCGCGGACCTCCTCGGCGGTCTGCTGCGCGCCCTGCTCGTCGCGGTTGAAGGTGATGCCGACGTCGAGCCCGTCGCGGGCGAGCGCGACGGCCGTCGCGCGGCCGATGCCGGAGTCGGAGCCGGTGACGATCGCGGTACGGGTCATGCGGGTGCCGCTACCCATGTCGCGGCGGGCGGAACGGTCAGGGCACGACCACGTCGAGCAGCAGTGACCGCTCTGCCTCGGACCTGCCCGGCCTACGATCCCGGCGGGCGGCGCCGGCTCGGCGCTGCCGGCGCGAGGGGGGACGTCGTGCACCTGAACCTGCACGAGTCGTGAGCGCACGCCCGGAGCCCGTGGCCGTCCCGCCGCTGCGACGGGCCGTCGACCTCCTCGGCGGCGCCCGCGGCGCGCTGCTCGCCTCGCTGCCGACGGTCGCCTACGTGACGGGCGACGCCGTCGGCGGGCTGGTCGTCGGTGCCGCGGCGGGTGCCGTAGCCGGCGGTGTCGTGCTCGTCGAGCGGCTGCGCGGCGGCCACCCGGTGACCCCCGCGGTCGCCGGGTTCCTCGTCGTGCTCGTGCTCGTCGGGCTCGCGCTCGTCACCGGACGCGCGGAGGCGTTCTTCCTGCCGGCGGTCGCGGGCCTCGGGTTGCAGGCGGCCGGCGTCGTCGCGCCATTGCGCCGGCGTCACGGCCGCGTTCGCGCTCTCGGGCAGCGTCGGCAGCGCCGGCGCCTTCCGGCTGACCGGCACCCCGATGTACGTGCTGCTGGTCGCACTGTGCGTGCGGTGGGCCCGTCCAGTGGTCGCGTCCCGCCGCTGATGTCTGCCGGCGGCCGCTCCGTTGACGTCAGCCGGCGGCCAGGGCGCGGACGGCGCGGTCGGTGCCGTCGTCGGCAGGGAAGAACTGCTCGACCGTCAGCTCGGCCAGGGTCACGTCGGCGGCGGTGCCGAACACCGCTGCCGTGGTGAAGAACGACAGGTCTCCGGCCGGGTGCCGCAGCCGCAGGGGGAGCACGACGCCGGGCGGCTCGTCCCACCGCTCCGACGTGTGCACGCCCGGCAGCGCGCTGAGCTCGTCGTGCAGCGCGGTCAGGGCGGGGTCGCCGGTCAGCGCGGCCTCGCGCCGCAGCCGCGAGAGCACGTGCGCGCTGAACGACGGGAAGTCCGCGATCCGCGGCGCGAGCCCGCGCGGGTGGAGTGACAGCCGCATCACGTTGACCTCGCCCTCGAGCATCGCGGGGTCGACGAGGTCGAGCAGCAGGCCGACGCCGGCGTTGGCGCGCACCAGCCGCCACTGCCGGTCGACGACGACGGCCGGGAACGGCTCGTGGTGGCCGAGCACGACGTCGAGCGCCGCCCGCACCGGAGCCATCTCGGGAGCCTCCAGGTCGGTCTCGCCGAACACCGGCGCGTAGCCGGCCGCCACGAGCAGGTCGTTGCGGCCGCGCAGCGGCACGTCGAGGTGCTCGGCCACGTGCAGCAGGAACGTCCGGCTCGGCCGGGCCCGCCCGGTCTCCACATACGACAGGTGCCGGGTCGAGACGTCGGCGGCGCAGGCGAGGTCGAGCTGGCTGAGCCGGCGGCGCTGGCGCCAGGTCCGCAGCAGCGGTCCGGCACCCGAGCCGGCCCGCAGTGGGCGTTCGCTGGTGAGCGTCATGGCCGAACGGTAGGGCCGGCGGCGGCGCAGGACCATGACGTCGCAGGTCATCGACACGGCGCGGCCCCCCGGGGCAGCGTGCGGCCCGTCCGCACCGACCTGGAGGTCCCGATGACCACGACCGGTCCTGTCCCCGCTCCCACGTCCGCCGGCCCCGCCGCGCGTCCGCTACGAGCGCTCCTGCTCCTCGACGGTGTCGGCACGGTGCTGCTCGGCGCCGTCGCGCTGGTCGCCGCCGAGCCGCTGTCCGACGAGCTCGGCACGCCCCTGGCGCTCCGCGTGGTGGGCGTCCTGTTCTTGCTGGTCGGTACCGACATGCTGCTGGTGCGACGGTCCACCGGCGCCCGCCTGCGCGCCGGCGCGCGTGTGCTGGGTGGGCTCGACCTGGCCTTCGCCGCCGTCGCAGTCGGCGCCCTGGCCGTCGCCGACGCCACGGCGCTGGGCAGCGTGCTGGCGGTGGCGGTCGCCGTCGTCTGCCTCGCGATGGGGACGGCCAAGATCGGGCTCGCCGGGCGCTGACCCCCACGTCCGTCAGGTCGCGTCGAGCGGCCGTCGTCCTCGGCCGGGCCGATCGTCGACGAGCTGACCCGACTTGTTCGTCGCCGCCCTGCGCTGACCCGACCGGAGCCCTCCCGACGGCTCCGGGAGGCCCGGGAACCGTCGGGAGGGCTCCGGGCCGGCTCTGCGCGGAGTGGCAGGTGCCGTCGCCAGGCCTGCTGAAACCGTCGGGAGGGCTCCAGGCGGTCAGCGCGGCCGCGGGAGCAGCCGGTCGCTGATGATGCGCTTCTGGATCTCGCTGGTGCCCTCGAAGATGGTGGTGAGCCGGGCGTCGCGCCAGTAGCGCTCGACCCGCCGCTCGGTCGTGTAGCCGTTGCCGCCGTGCAGCTGCATCGCCTGGCCCGTCACCCGCACGGCCGTCTCGGACGCCGTCAGCTTGACCATGGCGGCCTCGCGCTCGGCCGGCAGACCCGCGTCGAGCAGGTTCGCGACGTAGTAGGTGAACGCGCGCGCCTGTTCGACCTCCGCCGCCATCTCGGCGAGCGCGAACCGCAGCGCCTGGAACTCGCCGATGGGGCGCTCGAACTGCACCCGCTCCTGCAGGTAGGCGGTGCAGTCCTCCACCGCCGCGCGGGCCAGCGCCACCGACCGGGCAGCGGTGTGCACGCGCGCGACGTTGAGGCCGCGCTGCATGGCCGCGAAGCCGCCGTCCGGGTCGTCGTCGGCGCCGCCCTCCTCGGCGTACAGCCCGGTGAGCCGGTCGCTGTCCGGCACGCGCACGCCGTCCAGCTCGAGCTCCCACGTGAGGAAGCCGTGGTAGCCGATCTTGTCGATCGCGTGCCCGGTCATGCCGGCCGGGAAGGCGCCCCGCTCCTTGACGACGAGGAACGGCTGCAGGCCCGCCGAGCGGGGCTCCCCGGGTTCGGGGTCGCGGACCCGGCAGAGCACCTCGACGAAGTCGGCGGCGAGCGCGTTGCCGGCCCAGCGCTTGCGGCCGGTGAGCACCCACTCGTCGCCGTCCCGCACCGCGCGGGTCGAGACGTTGGCGAGGTCGGACCCGGCGTCCGGCTCCGACAGGGCGATCGCGCCGATCCACTCGCCGCGCGCGGACCTCTGCAGCAGCGCGTGCCGCCGGTCGTCGTCGAGCACCTGCGTGCCGAGGCCCTGGGCGCGGGCGAGGATGCTGCCGACGCTCATCCAGGCGCGGGCCAGCTCCTCCGAGACCAGGCAGTACTCGACGACGCCGAGCCCGAGCCCGCCGTCCTCGGCCGGGATGGTGATGCCGAACCAGCCCTCCTCGGCGATCCGGTCGAGCAGCCAGCGCGGCATCTCGCCCTTCTGCGGGTCGAGCTCGTCGGCCAGCGGCAGCACGGTGTGCGTGGCGAACTCGCGGGCGCGGTGCTGCAGCGCGACGCGCTCGTCGGTGCGCCACGGCGGCTGCAGCTCGGGTGGTCGCGGCGCCGAGAACTGTCGACCCACCGGTCCTCCGTCTCCCCCGCCGGGCGCGGGCTCGCGGAAGCCTGGCACGCTCGCCGCCGTGGGGCTCTTCACGGTCGACGAGGCGCGCGCCGAGCTCGCCCGCCTGCTCCCTCTCCTCGACGACGTCGTCCGGCTCCGCGGCGACCACGCCGAGCTGGCCGCCGCCGTCAACGGCGGCCGCCCGACGCCGCTGGGAGGGCTGCCCGAGCTCAAGGCCGCGACCGCGCGCCTGGACGACCTGCTCACCGAGATCCAGGAGACCGGTGTCGAGCTCAAGGGCATCGCGCCGCTGCTGCTCGACTTCCCCGCCGACCTCGACGGCGAGCCGGTGCTGCTGTGCTGGCTCGAGGGCGACCGCGAGCTGGCCTGGTACCACCGGCCCGAGCTCGGTTTCGCCGGGCGCCGGCCGCTCCCTCCCGACGGCGGGCAGGGCACAGCCTGACCACAGCGCGAAGCGCAGTGCCGGCCTGCTTCTGTCGAAGGCCGGTGACCGGGGCCGCTGACGCTCTCGTGGAGACCGGCGACCCGGCCGGGCGACCACCGGGTCCGAGGTCGTGACCACCGCGTGCAGGTCGACGCGGCACGGGTAGGGCGGGAGTGTCCGACATCGCTGACACAAGGAGGCAGCATGAGCCAGGAGACCGGCAACATCACCGGAGTCGCCGACAAGGACTACAACATCCTGTGGTTCACCGAGCAGTCGCTCGCGAACGCGCTCCGTCTCGAGACCTACATCCAGGACGCCGAGCGGGCGGGCGACTCCGAGCTCGCGGACTTCTTCCGCAAGGCGCAGGCCGAGAGCCGCAAGGGCGGCGAGCAGGGCAAGAAGCTGCTGCAGGCGCGGCTCGGCCGCTGAGCCGCTTCCCACGAGAGCGAAGAGGCGCACCGAGGGTCCGCCTCGTCAGCACGCGCTCGTCTTCGACACCGGGGACGAGCTCAGGGCCCGACGGGTGGGCACGCGGACGCCCTGTGCGGCTGCCGAGACAGCTCCACGGTGGGCAGCCACGCTGCCCGACCGCCGCCTACGCTGGTGCGCCTGATGGACGCCGCGCCGGTCTCGCTCGACGACGTCCGGAGCCGGCTCCCCGGGTTGACGCTGCGGGACGAGCGCCGGCTGGCCGGCCAGCTCCGCCGGCTGCCCGACAGGCGCGTCGGCGACCGGCTGCTCGCCGACTTGGCGCGCGCCGAGCAGCGCATCGCCCGGCGCCGCGCGTCGGTGCCGCACATCCGCTACCCGGACCTGCCGGTCAGCGCCCGACGCGAGGACCTGCTCGCGGCCCTGTCGTCGTCGCAGGTGGTCGTGGTGGCCGGCGAGACCGGCAGCGGCAAGACCACGCAGCTGCCCAAGATGCTGCTCGAGCTGGGCCGGGGCGTGCGAGGGCAGATCGGCCACACCCAGCCGCGCCGGATCGCCGCGCGCACGGTCGCCGAGCGCGTCGCCGAGGAGCTCGAGGTGCCGCTCGGGTCGGCCGTCGGCTACAAGGTGCGCTTCACCGACCGGGCCGGCGACGACACGCTGGTCAAGCTGATGACCGACGGCGTGCTGCTGGCCGAGCTGCAGCGCGACCGCGACCTGCTGACCTACGACGCGATCGTCGTCGACGAGGCGCACGAGCGGTCGCTCAACGTCGACTTCCTGCTCGGGTACCTCGCGCAGCTGCTGCCGCGACGGCCCGACCTCACGGTCGTCATCACCAGCGCGACCATCGAGACCGCGCGGTTCGCCGAGCACTTCGGCGGCGCGCCCGTCGTCGAGGTGACCGGCCGGACGTTCCCGGTGGAGGTGCGCTACCGCCCGCGCACGGCTGATGTCGACGACGACGAGGACAGCGAGCCGCGCGACGAGATCACCGCCATCTGCGACGCCGTCGACGAGCTGCAGGCCGAGGGCCCCGGCGACGTGCTGGTGTTCCTGTCGGGCGAGCGCGAGATCCGCGACGCCGCCGACGCGCTGCGCGGCCGCGCCCGTGAGGGCACCGAGGTGCTGCCGCTCTACGGGCGGCTGTCCGCCGCCGAGCAGCACCGCGTGTTCACGCCGTCGAGCGGCAACCGCGTCGTGCTCGCCACCAACGTCGCCGAGACCTCACTGACCGTGCCGGGCATCCGCTACGTCGTCGATCCGGGCAGCGCGCGCATCAGCCGTTACTCGATGCGCACGAAGGTGCAGCGGCTGCCGATCGAGCCCATCAGCCGGGCCAGCGCCGACCAGCGCAAGGGTCGCTGCGGCCGCGTCGCCGCCGGCATCTGCATCCGGCTCTACAGCGAGGACGACTTCCTCGGACGGCCCGAGTTCACCGACCCCGAGATCCTGCGTACGAACCTCGCCAGCGTGCTGCTGCAGATGGCGGCGCTGGGCCTGGGCGACGTCGAGGCGTTCCCGTTCGTCGACCCGCCGGACCGGCGCCAGGTGCGCGACGGCGTCGACCTTCTGCAGGAGCTCGGAGCATTCGACCGCGACAAGCGGCTCACGTCGATCGGGCGTCGGCTGGCCCGGCTGCCGGTCGACCCCCGGCTCGGGCGCATGGTGCTCGAGGCCGACCGCACCGGCTGCGTGCACGAGGTGCTGGTGCTCGCGGCGGCGATGAGCATCCAGGACCCGCGCGAGCGCCCGACCGACGAGCGCGCGAAGGCCGACCAGCTGCACGCGCGGTTCCGCGACGAGCACTCCGACTTCACCACCTGGCTCAACCTGTGGCGCTACCTGCAGGACAGGCAGGACGAGCTGTCCAGCAGCGCTTTCCGCCGGTTGTGCCGGCGAGAGTTCCTGCACTACCTGCGGATCCGCGAGTGGCAGGACCTGTACGCGCAGCTGCGCAGCGCCGTCCGCGACATGGACGTGCAGGTGGACGACGACGCACCGGCCTCCGACACGCAGGTGCACCGCGCGGTGCTGGCGGGGCTGCTGTCGCACATCGGCGTGCGCGACGAGGTCAGGCGCGACTACCTCGGCGCACGCGGAGCGCGGTTCGCGGTCTTCCCCGGCTCGGCACTGGCGAGGAAGCAACCGCGCTGGGTCATGGCCGGCGAGCTCGTCGAGACGTCCCGGCTGTTCGCTCGCACCGTCGCGCGGATCGACCCGGCGTGGGTGGAGCCGCTCGCGCAGCACCTGGTGAAGCGGCAGTACAGCGAGCCGCACTGGTCGAAGAAGCGAGCCGGCGTCGTCGCGACCGAGCGGGTGACGCTCTACGGCGTCCCGATCGTCGCCGGCCGCACCGTCGACTACGGCCGCATCGACCCGGAGCTGTCGCGCGAGCTGCTGCTGCGCCAGGGCCTCGTCGAGGGCGAGTGGGACACGCAGCACGCCTTCGTCGCGCAGAACCGCGCCACACTCGAGACGGTGGAGGCGCTGGAGGACCGGCTGCGGCGCCGCGACCTCGCCGTCGACGACGAGGCCCTGTTCACCTTCTACGACGCGCGCGTGCCCGCGGACGTCGTCAGCGGCCGGCACTTCGACGCGTGGTGGAAGCGGCAGCGGCACGAGACGCCCGGCCTGCTGACCCTCACGATCGCCGATCTGGTGCAGGACGACGCCGCCGCCGTCAGCGCGCTCGACCTGCCCGACGCCTGGGTGCAGGGCCGGCCGCCCGACGAACTGCGGCTCGACCTGCACTACGTGTTCGAGCCCGGCTCGGCCGAGGACGGCGTGACCGTCGACGTGCCCCTCGAGCTGCTCAACCGGGTCGACGGCGACGACCTCGCCTGGCAGGTGCCCGGCTTCCGGCACGAGCTCGTGACCGAGCTGCTGCGCGGGCTGCCCAAGCCGGTGCGGCGCGCGCTCGGCCCCGCACCCGACCGCGCCCGCGACCTGCTCGACGCCGTCGAACCGCGCAGCGGTCCACTGCTCGACGTGCTGGCCGACGCCGTCCGCCGCACCACCGGCGTGCTCGTCCAGCCTGCCGACTGGGACCTCTCGCGCGTGCCACCGCACCTGCGCATGACCATCCGGGTGCACGACGACGGCGACGTGCTCGCCGAGGGCAAGGACCTCGACGCGCTGCGCGCCGAGCTCGCGCCGCGGCTGCGTGCCGCGCTGTCGACGGCGACGTCGCGACTCGAGCGCACCGGGCTCACCGACTTCCCCGCCGGCGCGCTGCCGCAGGCGGTCGACGTCGGCGCGGTGCGGGCGTATCCCGCGCTGGTCGACGAGGGAGCGAGCGTCGCGGTGCGGGTGCTGCCCACACCGGCCGAGCAGGCCGCCGTGCACCGCCGCGGCGTCCGCCGGCTGCTCCTGCTGCAGCTGCCCTCCCCGCTCAAGGCCGTCGTCGGCCGGATGCCGAACCGCACGAAGCTCGCGCTCGCCTCGAGCCCGTACCCGAGCGTGCCGGCGTTGCTGCAGGACTGCGTGGAGGCCGCCGTCGACGTGCTCGTCGACGAGTCAGGCGGCCCGCCGTGGGACGCAGAGGCGTGGGTCCGCGTGCGTGATGCCGCGCGCGGCCGGCTCGAGCGCGAGGTCGAGCGGCTGGTGGACGACACCGGCACGGTCCTCGCCGAGGCGCAGCGGCTGCGCGAGCGGCTCGACGGCACCACCCACCCGCTGCTGCAGGACGCCGTCGCCGATGTCCGCAGCCAGGTCGACCGGCTGGTCGGCCCGTCGTTCGTCTCGCGCACCGGCCGCCGGCGCCTGCCCGACCTCGTGCGCTACGTGCAGGCCGCGCACCGCCGGCTCGACCGGCTGACCGACGACGTCGATCGCGACCGTCGCGCGATGCGCCTGGTGCACGGGGTCGAGCGCGACCACGCCGACGTGCTGGCACGGCTGCCACCGGCGAGACGGAGCGCGCCCGAGGTCGTCGAGGTGCGATGGATGCTCGAGGAGCTGCGCATCGGCCTGTTCGCCCAGCCCATGCGCACGGCCTACCCGGTGTCGGAGAAGCGGGTGCTGCGGGCGCTCGACGCGCTGGTCTGAACGCCGGTCATTGGCCGGTGAAGCGCGCGGCGCGCCGCTCCAGGAAGGACTGCAGGCCCTCCTGCGCGTCGAAGGACGACACCAGCCGTGGCAGCAGCTCACGCAGGTGGTCGGCCGCGGCGGCGTCGTTGCGCCGGAGCGCCTGCCGGGCCGACAGCAGCGTCCCCTCGACGCCGAGCGGCGCCTGGGCCGCGATGGTGCGCGCGATCTCGACGGCGCGCTCGAGCTGCCGACCCGGCGGCACGACCTCCTGCACCAGCCCGATCCGGAGCGCCTCCGCCGCACCGAACTCGTCCGCCGTCAGCAGCCAACGCATGGCGTTGCCCCACCCGAGCTGCTGCGGCGCGCGCACCGTCGCCCCGCCGAACGGCAGGATGCCCCGGCCGATCTCCAGCTGCCGAAACCGCACGTCGTCCGCCGCGACCACGACGTCGCTCGCCAGCGCGAGCTCGATCGACAACGTGAACGCGATGCCCTGCACCGCCAGGACCACCGGCTTGGGCACCGGGTCGGCCCAGAGCGCGAACGGGTCGAACCGGCCGCCGCCTCCGAGCACCTGCGGCCCGGACTCCTGCACCGCGGGCAGCACGTCGGCCAGGTCGAGCCCGGCGGAGAAGTGGTCGCCGTGACCGAACACGACGCCGACCCGGGCGTCGGAGTCGGCGAGCTCCTCGTACGCCTCACCGACCTGGGCGATGACGGCGCGGTCCCACGCGTTGCGCTTGGCGGCGCGGTCGACCCCGATGAGCAGGACGTCGCCGTCCCGCTCGACCGTGACCAGGCGGTCGCTCATGCGGTGTCCGCCGCCGCGCCACGACCGGCGGCGCGGCCGGAGAACACGCACCCGCCGAGGAAGGTGCCCTCCAGCGCGCGGTACCCGTGCACGCCGCCACCGCCGAAGCCGGCGACCTCCCCCGCGGCGTACAGGCCTGGGAACGGCTCGCCGCCGGCCTGCAGCGCGCGTCCCTGCAGGTCGGTCTCGAGCCCGCCCAGCGTCTTGCGCGTCAGCACGTGCAGCCGGACGGCGACCAGCGGGCCGGCGTCGGGGTCGAGCAGCTTGTGCGGCTTGGCGACGCGGATGAGCTTGTCACCCCGGTAGCTGCGGGCCTGCCGGAGCGCAGCCACCTGCAGGTCCTTGGTGAAGGCGTTGTCCATCTCCCGGTCGCGCGCGACGATCTCGGCCTCGACGTCCTCGTAGGCCAGTGCCGGCGTCCCGCCGGTCACCCGGTTCATCCCGTCGACGAGCTCGCGCAGCGTCGGCGCCACGACGAAGTCCTCGCCGGA
>DATMJH010000008.1:0-12153 GCA_035554015.1 Mycobacteriales bacterium | reverse complement strand
CTGCAGGTCCGCTGACCGGCGGGCGCGACACTGGGCGGGTGCGCCTGCCCCTCACCCCGAAGGACGTCGTCGCGGTCACCCGGTCGATCACCCGCTCGGCGCTGGACAACGCTCGCGCCGCCGGCGAGGTGCTCGCCTCGTCGGTCAGCGAGCGGCAGGCGCTCGCGCCGCAGCGGGGCACGGACCTCGAGCACGGCGACCTCGGCGTCCTGGACGAACAGGAGTGCCTGCGACTGCTCGCCTCGCGCAGCGTCGGCCGGTTCGCCTACGTCGCCCGCGCCGGCACCCCCGACATCGCGCCGGTCAACTACGTGCTCGACGGCCGAGACGTGCTGGTGCGCAGCGGCCCGGGCCCGAAGCTGCAGGCCGCGGAGCGCCGGGAGAACGTCGCCTTCGAGGTCGACGACGTGGACGAGACCAGCCACACCGGGTGGAGCGTCGTGGTCGTCGGGCGGGCGCGCGTGCTCGCCGAGCGGGAGCGCGTGCAGGCGGACGTGCCGGCGCCCTGGTCGTCGGGCCCGCGGCGGCACGTCGTGCGCATCACGCCGGCGCGCATCACCGGCCGTCGGCTGGCCTGACCGGAGGGCTGGTCCGACGGGACGGCGGGCCCACCGCGCCCGCGGGTCCGAGCCGTGGGTCCCGCGGGAGTCGGGACCTCCGCGTCCGCCCGGTAGGCCTTTGGTCCCTGGGACCGGCGCGTCGTGGCGGCTGCAATGGATCACGTCCGCCGGAGCCGCTCGGAAGGTCCGGCCCCCCGAAGGAGAACGAGATGACCGCCATGATCGACCGCCCCGACAGCACCGACTCCGCCACCGCCGTCGACACCGCCCCCACGAGCTCCGGCACGGTGCTCCGCCTCCTCGGCGCGCTGATCATGGCTGCCGGCCTCGTGCTGACGGTCTCCGGTGCCGCCACCTGGGCGCTGGTGCAGACGTCGCTGGCCGACGAGAAGATCACCGTCGCGGACGACGCGGCGCGCTTCGCCGGCGAGCCGGTCGACGGCCCGCTCACCGCCTACTACCAGGCCGACATCATCGAGAAGCACGCGCTCGAGGGCGCCGGAGGCAAGACCTACGCCGAGCTGGACCGCGAGGACCCGCTGCGGCCGATGGTCATGAACGGCTCGTTCCTGCGGGCCAGCCTGTTCACCTCGATCGTCAGCTTCGGCGTCGCCGCCCTGGCGATGGCCCTGGGCGTCCTGTTCGCGGCCGTCGGGTACGCGGTGCGGCGCCTGGCCGGCACCGCCTGAGCGAGCGGTTGTCGGCCCGGCTCGGCGAGCGCACACTGCGCGCATGAGCGGACCCGTCGACGCCGACCGGCCCGTCGTCGCCGCGGCGGAGCGCGACGGCGGTCCGGCGCTCGAGGTGCTGCCGTCGCGGGAGACCGACGTCGTCGGCATCCCGGTCCGCCGGGCGCTGCCACAGCGTCGGCGGCGGACCGTCGGCGCCTGGTGCTTCGTCGACCACCTCGGGCCGGCGCGGCTCGACGAGCGCACCGCCGTCGAGATCGGGCCGCACCCGCACACCGGGCTGCACACCGTGACATGGCTGGTCGAGGGCACGCAGGTGCACCGGGACAGCCTCGGCAGCGAGCAGCTCATCCGCCCGGGCCAGCTCAACCTCATGACGGCCGGCGGCGGGGTGGCGCACGCCGAGGAGTCGCTGGACTACCGCGGTCCGATCGCCGGCGTGCAGCTGTGGGTGGCGCAGCCGGAGGCGACCCGGCACGGCGACGCCGGCTTCGAGCACCACGCCGACCTGCCGCAGCTGGAGCTCCCGGCGGCCGTCGCCACCGTGCTGGTCGGGAGGCTGGCCGACGCCGAGAGCAAGGCGCGCGCCGACACCCCGCTGCTCGGCGTCGACCTGGCTCTGCGCAGCGGCACCACGACACTGCCGCTGCAGCGGGAGCACGAGCACGCCGTCGTCGTCCTCGACGGTGCCGTGCGGCTCGACGGCGACCGGGTCGTCCGACCGGGGGCGCTCGCGTACCTCGGCGTCGACCGCGACGAGCTGGCGCTCGCGGCCGAGCAGCCGACCCGCGCGCTGCTGCTCGGCGGCGAGCCGTTCGGCGAGCAGGTCCTCATGTGGTGGAACTTCGTGGCTCGCACCCACGAGGAGATCGACCGCGCGTACGCCGACTGGGTGCAGGGAAGCGGCCGGTTCGGCCCGGTGGCGTCCGAGCTGGCCCGCATCCCCGCCCCCCGGCCGCCCTGGCAGCGCACCGCCTGACCCGTGCCGAGGGGTCTCGCAGGATGGCGGAGGCGACCCGGTCAGGTCAGAGCCGACCGAGGTCGAGCCCGCCGGTGTAGGGAAGCCCGCCGGCAGCGGGCTCGGCCGGTGTCGCCCACAGGAAGCCCTGCCCGAGCCGCAGCCCGAGACCTCGCACGACCTGCAGCTGCTCGGCCGTCTCGACGCCCTCCGCGATGACGTGCACGCCCATGTCCTCGCCGACGCGCGCCAGCAGACCCAGCAGCGTGCGCCCGCGATCGCCGGTGTCGACGCCGCCGCCGAGCAGCGACCCGTCGAGCTTGAGCGCGTCGACCGACAGGGTGAGGAACTGCTGCAGGCTGGACACGCCCGCGCCGAAGTCGTCGAGCGCGAGCCGGACGCCGGCGGCGCGCAGGTCCGCGAGCCGAGCCGCGGCCTCGGCGTCGACGAAGGCGTTCTCGACGATCTCGAGCACGAGCGAGTGGGCAGGCACGCCGGCGTCGCCGAGCGTGCCCAGCACGAACGCCGGGAAGTCCGCCTCGGCGAGCGTGCGGCCGCTGACGTTGACGCTGACCGGGACGCTCGAGCCGGTCGAGGCGCGCCATCGCCGCAGGTCCTCGACGGCGCGGGCGATGACGAACCGGTCGAGCGTGGCCACCAGGCCGGTCGACTCGGCCACCCCGAGGAACTCCGCCGGCGGCAGCAGACCGCGCTGCGGGTGGTGCCAGCGCACGAGCGCCTCGAGCAGCACGACGCTCGACCGGTCGAGGTCGATCACCGGCTGGTAGGCGAGAGCGAGGCCGCCGCCGGTCACCGCCGCCCGGAGATCGTTCTCGAGGGTCACGCGGTGCACGACGGCGGTGTGCAGCGACTGGTCGAACCAGGCCACCCGTCCGCGCCCCTGCTCCTTGGCGGCGTAGAGCGCGATGTCGGCGTTGCGCAGCAGCGTCTCCGGGTCGTCGTCACGCTCGGCCAGGACGATGCCGGTGGAGACGTCGACGTGCAGCGAGCGGCCGTCGACGACGACCGGCGCGGTCAGCGTCTCGCGCACTCGCTGAGCGAGGCCCTCGGCCTCGCCGGGAGCGTCGAGCTCCTCGACGAGCACGGTGAACTCGTCGCCACCGAACCGGGCCAGCGTGTCCTCCTCCCGGAGCACCCCTCGCAGCCGGCGCGCGACCGTCACGAGCAGCTCGTCGCCGGCCCGGTGGCCGAGGGAGTCGTTGACGGCCTTGAAGTGGTCGAGGTCGCAGAACAGCACGGCAGCGGTGGTGCCGTGCCGCCGCACGCGCTCCAGCGCGTGTTCGAGCCGGTCCCGGAACAGGGCGCGGTTCGCCAGGCCGGTGAGCGGGTCGTGGAGCGCCTGGTGGGCCAGCGCCGTCTCGAGGCGCTTGCGCTCCTGCGCGTACCGGATGGCGCGGTCGAGCGCGTGGCTGTCGGCGTGGCCCTTGACCAGGTAGTCCTGCGCGCCGTGCTGCAGGGCGGCCGTGGCCAGCTCGAGGTCGTCGTCGCCGGTGAGCACGATGACGGGCACGCCGGCGTCCAGGCGACGCAGCCGGATCACGGCCTCCAGCCCCTGCGCGTCCGGCAGCGACAGGTCGACGATGACGCAGTCGACGGCGGCCAGCCGCGCCGTCGTGACGTCGCCGAGCCGGCCGACGAGCTCGCACACCGTGCCGGACCCGCCGACGGCCAGCGAGTCGACGGTCAGGTAGGCGTCGGCCGGGTTGTCCTCGACCAGCAGCACGCGGCGCACGGCCTCGCCGGCCCGGGGCACGGGGACCGACGGCGACAGTCGGGTCATCGCGCCGACGACCTCACGAGGTCCGGGAGCACGACCGTGACGACGGTGCCACCGCCGTCGCGCGGTGCCATCGTGATGCTGCCGCGGTGCCGCTCGACGATGCGCTTGGCGATCGCGAGGCCGAGGCCGGTGCCGGCGTAGGCCTCCCGCGGCTGCAGGCGCGTGAACAGGCCGAACGCGCGCTCGACACCGGCGGGGTCGATGCCGATGCCGTTGTCGCTGACCTCGATGCACCAGCTGCTGCCGCGCAGCTCCGCCGAGATCTCGACGACCGGCGGCTCCGACTCGTTGAACTTCACCGCGTTCGCGACGAGGTTCTGCAGCACGAGCCCGAGCATGGAGCGGTCACCCGCCACCACGGGCAGCGGGCCGGTGCGGAGCTCGGCGGCGCGGGCCTCCAGCGTCGCCCGCAAGGCGTCGCGGACGTCGCCGGCGACGTCGTCGAGGTCGACGGGTCGCAGCACGAGCTCGGCCGCGCTCGTGCGCGTGTAGTCGCGCAGGTCGCCGATGAGCGATTGCATGCGCTCGGCGCCGTCGGCGATGAAGCGCACGTACTGCCGGCCGTCGGCGTCGAGCGCGTCGGCGCACCGGCGCTCGAGCAGCCCGGCGAAGCTGCTCATGGTGCGCAGCGGCTCGGCCAGGTCGTGGCTGGCCACGTAGCCGAACTGGCGCAGGTCGGCGTTGCTGCTCTCCAGCTCGGCGTTCAGCAGCGAGAGCTGCTCGTTCGCCTCGACGAGCCTGCGGTTGCTGGCGACCACGGCGTCGGAGATCTGCTGCTGCCTGGTGTTCGACCGCCGCAGCCGGTCGAAGGCGGCACCGGCGACCGTGCCGACCGTCAGGAACACGACGTACCGCGCGAGATGGTCGAGGTCGCCGAACCGGACGTCGGGCACGGTGCTGGCCCACGCCGTGTAGAGGGCGCTGGCCGCCAGTCCGGCGAGCAGCCCGGTGGCGCGACCGTGCCGCACACCCAGCACGAGCACCGGCACGGCGAGCAGCAGCAGCACCGGCGAGCGCGCGTCGTCGACCTGCAGTCGCACCGCGAGCAGCGCGGGGAACGCCGCGAGAGCGAGCAGCGTCGGCAGCCAGGCCCGGACGGCGTCGGGCCACGAGCGGGCGGGAGAGGAGGGATCCTCGCGCGGCGGCACGGGCAGCGCGTTCGGCGCAGCGCCAGCCAGCGGCTCGGCGACCGGTACGACCGCCGCGGCCGGCGCGGCGTCGGTGGCTCGCGCCGCCTGTTCCGTACGGGGCGGTGGAGCGAGGCGAGGACCGAGCGCGGCCCGGCGCACGACCTCGACCAGCGGGTCGAGGTCGCCGGTCTTCTCGACGAAGGCGTAGGCGCCCCGGCGCGTGGCCTGGTCGGCGACGTCGCGCTCGGCGAAGCCGGACAGCATGACCACGGGGAGCGACGGGAAGCGGCGGTGCAGCTCGCTGAGCGCCTCCAGGCCGTCCATCACCGGCATGGCCACGTCGAGCACGACGACGTCCGGCCGGTGCGCGTCGGCCAGCGCCACCGCCTCCGCGCCGTTGCTGGCCTCGGCGACGACCTCGAGGTCGTCGACGGTGGACAGCCACGAGCGCACCAGCAGGCGCAGGCCGTCGCTGTCGTCGGCGAGCAGGATGCGCGTGGCGGCGGTGGTGTGCGTCCGGGGCACGGGCGTGGCGGCGGTCATCGGGGTCACGTGCCGGAGCCCTCGCGGACGGCGCCCGCGTCCTCGCGCGGCTGCCGCGCGCCGGGCACGTGCGCAGCGGTCGAGCGGACGAAGTCGCCCGCGTCGTGGGCTGCCCCGGCCGAGGCCTCCCGCAGCAGCCGGCTGACCAGCTCGCGGGAGGACTCGAGGGTGCCGTCGAGGATGTCGTCCGCCTCGTCGTGCCGGCCGAGCCTGCGGGCCAGCTGCGCGGCCACGATGCCCTGCACCACCGAGTCGTTGAGCTCGGCCGCCTCGCGCTGGCGCTCCTGCAGGTCCTCGAACAGCTTGGCGCCCTCGAGCAGCCGGCCGTACGAGCGGCGCAGCGTCCAGTACCAGATGCCGATGACGGCGGTGCCGACCTCCCAGGCTGCCAGGTGCCAGTCGATCGCCGCCCGGGAGGTGGCCGCGTGCTCCTCGCCGAAGCCCAGCAGCGGCGAGACGAGGTGGAGTCCGTGCACGCCGTGGCCGACCGCGCAGGAGAAGAAGATCAGCGCCGTCGCGAGCCCGAGCCGGTTGCTGCGGAGCTGGCCTGCCTCCACGAGCGGCACGACGATGGCCGCGCTGATGCCGAGGTAGGCCATGAGCAGCACCAGGTTGCCCACGGCCGCCACGTGCCACCACTGCATCGGAGGTCTCCTTCGTCCGGCGCGGAGGCTACGCGCGGGCGACCGGATGCCTCCGGCTCGTCACGGAACGTGTGCCCAAGATGGCCCGCGTGGTGCCGCCGGGTGGCCCGTCCGGGCCAGGCCGGGACGGCCGCCTCCTGGTCCGGCGTGACGGGCGACGGACGTCAGCCCGGCTCGCCGTCCTCGGCCGGATCGCCCGCGCGGCGCACGACGACCACCGGGCAGGGCGCGTGCCGGCTGACCTGCTCGCTGGTCGAGCCGAGAACGAGCCCGGCGAAGCCACCGCGGCCCCTCGACCCGACGACCAGGAGCGCGGCGTCGTCGGCTGCGTCCATCAGCGCCGCCGTCGCCGGCCGGTGCACCGCGCGCGACGTGACGGTCGGCAGCGCCTCACCGGCCACCTCCCGCGCGAGCGCGGCGCCGGCCTCCGCCTCGGCCTCGGCCAGCTGCTCGTACGCGGTGATGGGCGGTGCGATGCCCGGCTCGTGCTGGACCTGCCCGGCCAGGGTCGTGATCTGCCAGGCGACGAGCACCTCGAGCGGCCGCTGCGAGAGCGCCGCGTGCTCGGCGGCCCAGGCGACGGCGTCCGCCGAGGCCGGCGAGCCGTCCCAGCCGACGACGACGCGGTCACCGGTGCGGGCCGGGTCGGGGACGACGGCCACCGGGCAGCGCGCGCTGCGCAGGACGCCGGAGGCCGTGCTGCCGAGCCGCTGCAGCACCAGGCCGCGACCCTTGCGCCCGACGACGAGCAGCGCCGCCTCACCGGACGCCTCGGCGAGCACCGGCACCGGCCGGCCGGCGACGGCGCGGCAGCTGATCTCGACGTCACCGGACCTGGCCTCGAGCCCGCGGACCGCCTCGGTGAGCTCGGCCTGCGCGCGGTCCAGGTCGTGCTCGTCGCAGGCACGGACCACCACGATGCCGCTGCCGCGTGCGACGGCCGTCCCGAGGCCCCAGCGCAGCGCGGCGTCGGCGGGCGGGGAGCCGTCGTGGCCGACGACGACCGGAGCAGCGGTCACCTGCCGAGCCTCGCCGGCACCGCCGCGGACGGGCAGGGCCGAAGGTCCTGTGCAGTCGGTCCCTCGGTCTCCTGCACCACACGCCGACGGGACGCACAGTGGAGCCGTGGCCGGGCGGGCCGGCCGGTGCGAGGAGGACGTCGCATGGACACGGCAACGGTGTCGCCGACCACGGCAGAGGTCCGCACGGTCGTCGAGCTCGCCGGGCTGGCGCCGTCGCTGCACAACAGCCAGCCGTGGCACTTCACGTGGGACGGAGTGTCGCTCGTGCTGCGGGAGGACGCCTCGCGCGCCGTGGCGGTGCTCGACGGGTCTGGCCGGGAGCGGCTCGTCTCGTGCGGCGCCGCCCTGCTGCAGGCCCGGCTCGGGTTCGCCGACCTGGGCTGGGACACGCAGACGACGCTACTGCCCGACGGCGACGACGGCGAGGTGCTCGCGCGGGTCCGGCCGACCGGCCGGCGGCTGCCGACCGGCGAGGAGCACGCGCTCACGTCGGCGGCGACCCGCCGCGCCACCGACCGCGACCCCTACGACGACCGCCCGCTCGCGCCGTTCCTGCTGTCGGCGCTGCGCGGGGCCGCCGAAGCCGAGGGGGCGTGGCTGCACGTCGCCGCGACGGCCGACGAGCGGCGCACCGTCGCCGCGCTGGTCGCCCGGGCCGATGCCGCGCAGCGCTCGGACCCGGAGTACGTCGCGGAGCTGGCGGCCTGGCGCCGCGAGCACGCGCCGACCGGCGTGCCGGCGGCCGCCCTGCCGACCGTGCCCACCGGCGAGCGCGCCTCGCGGGTGCCGCTGCGCGACTTCGACGCCGACGGCCCGGCGCTCCTGCCGACCACTGCGCGGCCGGTCGAGGACCCGGTCGTCGTGGTGGTCGGCACCGCCGGCGACAGCCGGGTCGACGCGCTCGTCGCCGGCCAGGCGGTGGGGCGGCTGCTGCTGCGCGCCACGGTCGCCGACGTGGCGGCGCAGCCGGTGACGTCCGTCCTCGAGGTGCCGGAGCTGCGCGAGGAGCTGCGCGCGGCCCTCGCCCTGCCGGGGGTGCCGCAGATGGTGCTCAGGCTCGGGTACGGCAGCCGAGGGCCGGCCACCTCCCGGTTGCCGGTGGACGCCGTTCTGGACGTGCTCTGCGAGTGAGGACCGCCTGACGGGCAGGTGACCGTCGGGCGGTCGGCGGGATGCCCCGAGCGTTCTACCCTCGCCGGCGTGGAGGGGACGAGCAGCGGCCCGCTGCTGCCGCAGCTGCAGCTCGACGACCTGCTGAGCGAGCTGCAGGCTCGGCTGGCAGAGGTGCTGCGCACGCGCGACCGCGTGCATGGCCTGCTGGAGGCGGTCATGGCCGTCGGCAGCGACCTGGACCTGCAGACGGTGCTCCGGCGGATCGTCGAGGCCGCCGTGCGGCTGGTCGACGCCCGGTACGGCGCGCTCGGCGTCATCGGCGGCAACGGGTTCCTCGCCCAGTTCGTCACCGTCGGCATCGACGAGGACGAGGCGGCCACGATCGGGGCGCTGCCGCGCGGCCACGGGATCCTCGGCGTCCTCATCCGGGACCCTCGGCCGTTGCGTCTCGACGACCTCACCGCGCACGAGGCGGCGTACGGCTTCCCGCCGAACCACCCGGTGATGCACACCTTCCTCGGCGTCCCGATCCGCCTGCGCGAGGAGGTCTTCGGCAACCTCTACCTCACCGAGAAGCGGGGCGGTGCGTCCTTCGACGCCGAGGACGAGGCCGTCGTGACGGCGCTGGCCGCGGCCGCCGGCGTCGCCGTCGAGAACGCCCGGCTGTACGAGGCGACCCGTCGCCGCGAGCGCTGGGTCGCGGCCAGCGCGGAGATCTCGACCGCGCTGCTGTCGGGCACGGGCGCCGACCAGGTGCTCCCGCTGGTGGCAGCCCGCGCGATGGAGCTCGCGGGCGCCGACACGGCGCTGGTGGCGGTACCCGCGGAGCGCGCGCCCGACCGGCTCGACGTCGAGGTCGCCGTCGGTGCGGACGCCGGGCTGCTCGCCGGGCACGCCGTCGGCGATCCCGGCTCCGTGCTCGCCGACGTGCGCGCCTCCGGCAAGCCCGCCGTTCTCGCCGCCGCCGACGGCCCGCACGCGCTGTCGGAGGAGCGCGCCGTCGGCTCGGCCGTGGTGGTGCCGCTCGGGTCGACCGACGGCGCCGGGGACCGCGGGGTCCTCGTCGTCGCCGGCCCCGTGGGCGGCGAGCCGGTCGATCCCGACTGCCTGCCCGAGCTGCAGGTGTTCGCGGCGCAGGCGTCGGTCGCGCTCGAGCTGGCCGCGCGACGGCGGGAGGCCGAGCGGCTGTCGGTGCTCGAGGACCGCGACCGCATCGCCCGCGACCTGCACGACGTCGTCATCCAGCGGCTGTTCGCGACCGGCATGACGCTCGAGAGCGCCGGCCGGCTGATCGGCCAGAGCGCGCCCGGGGCGGCCGCCAGGGTCCGCGGCGCCGTGGACGACCTGGACGCCACCATCCGCGAGATCCGCGCGAGCATCTACGCCCTGCAGACCGCGCCGCTCGAGCAGCCGGTCACGGTCCGCTCGCGCATCCTCGAGCTCGTCGACGCCGCGGCCGAGCAGCTGGGCTTCGCGCCGACCCTGCAGATCTCCGGGCTCGTCGACACCGGGCTCACGCCGGAGGTGGCCGAGCAGGCCCTCGCCGTCCTGCGCGAGGCGCTGTCGAACGCCGCCCGGCACGCGCAGGCGCGGTCGGTGCTCGTCTCCCTGGAGGTGCAGGCGGGCGGCGGCGCCCGGCTGGTCGTCCAGGACGACGGCGTGGGCATCGGCGGCGCCGACCGGCGCAGCGGCCTGGCCAACATGGCCCGGCGCGCCGAGGACCTCGCCGGGTCGTTCTCGGTCGGGCCGGCCGGTCCCGACGGCGGGACCGAGGTGGTCTGGAGCGTGCCCGGACGCTAGCGGGTGAGCGGGAGCGGGCCCGACCCCACCCGCCGGCCCGACACCAGGTCGATCGGCACGACGACGACGTGGTGCCGGTCGCCGCCGGCCCACGGGGTGAGGTCGAGCCGGCCAAGCCGCTCGAGCTCCAGCGGGTCGGTGACCTGGCGCGCCTGGCCGGTGACGGTGACGCACCAGCCGTTGCGCGCATCGCGGTCGACCTCGTCGACCTCGAAGGCCACGACCGACCCACGGACGGCGGCGGCGAGGGTGCTGCCGGCACCCGTGCGGATGACGATGCCGGCCGCGTCGACGACGAAGTTCACCGGCACGATCGCCGGCAGGGCGCGGTCGGTGAAGACCACCCGCCCGACCGGCACCGTGGGCAGCAGCGAGAGGCACTCCTGGCGGCTCAGCTCGCGGACGCCGGTCTCGGTCTGCAGCATGCCGTCCAGGGTGCGGTGCCGGTCGCCGTCGAGGAAGGGACCTAGGTCACGGGCTGTGGGGCCGTGCGGTCCGGTCACCGGCACGGCCCTGCCGGCGCTCGGTCGCGAGAACGGCGGCCTGCGTGCGTCGCTGCAGGCCGAGCTTGCTCAGCAGCGAGCTGACGTAGTTCTTCACCGTCTTCTCGGCGAGGAACATCCGCTCGCCGATCTGCCGGTTGGTGAGCCCCTCGCCGATGAGGTCGAGGATCTTGCGCTCCTGGTCGGTGAGCACGTCGAGCGGGTCGGCGGCCTGCGTCTCGCGCAGCCGCGCGAGCACGTGCGCGGTCGACCGGGCGTCGAGCAGCGAGCCGCCCGCGGCGACGCTGCGCACTGCGGCCACGAGGTCGTTGCCGCGGATCTCCTTGAGCACGTACCCGGCCGCCCCGGCCATCACGGCGCCGAGCAGCGCGTCGTCGTCGGAGAACGACGTCAGCATCAGGCAGGCGAGGTCGGGGAACCGCGAGCGCAGCTCGCGGCACACCGTGACGCCGTCCCCGTCGGGCAGGCGGACGTCGAGCACCGCCACCTGCGGGCGCACCGCGGGGACGCGGGCCAGCGCCTCCGCCGCCGTCGAGGCCTCGCCGACGACCTCGATGTCGCCGTCGGTCTCGAGCATGTCGCGCACGCCGCGGCGCACGAGCTCGTGGTCGTCGAGCAGGAACACGCGCAGCTTGTCGGGCGTCTCTGGCGTCGCCGTCATGCCGCCCATCGTGGCACCGGTCACCGACCGGAGCCCTCCCGACGGTTCCGGGGCGCTCCGAAACCGTCGGGAGGGCTCCGGCGGGGAGGCGGGTCAGCGGTAGGTGACCTGGCCCGGCGGGAGGTGGGCGTGCTCGTTGTAGGTGCTCAGCGAGACGCCGCGCGCGCCGGCGACCAGCTTGGTCACCGCGCCGTTCACCGCCGTCCGGTTGAGCGCGACGACGGTCTCGGCGCCGCCGCTCACCAGCGCCGCGCACACCGCCGCGACGACGCCGCCGGAGGTGACGACGACGGCGTCCCGGCCGCTGCCCAGCCCCTCCACCAGCTCGCGCAGCGCGTCCGAGGCACCGCCGGCGAACGCCGGCCACCCGCCGGGCTGGTCCGGGGGGCCACCGTGCTCCACCCACGCCAGCAGCGCGGCGTCGAGAAGCCTCTGCACCTCGCGCGACGACGTCGGCGCCTGCGCCCCCTCCGGCACCTGGACGTACCGCTTGAGCAGCTCCAGGTGGTCGTACTCGTCCCAGCGCGCGTCGACCCGTGCCTCGATCTCGGGCAGGGCGATCGCCGCGGTGTCCTTCTGCCGGCGCAGCGACCCGGTGACGACCACCGGGTCGCGCAGCGCCCGCCGGCGCAGCTCGTCGCCGACGACGCGCGACTGCTCGCGCCCGAGCTCGGACAGCACGTCGTAGTCGTCGGCCCCGAACGAGGCCTGGCCGTGGCGCACGAGCAG
>DATMJH010000007.1:0-5864 GCA_035554015.1 Mycobacteriales bacterium | reverse complement strand
GACGATCCTCGGCGAGTCACAGGTGCGCGACCTCGTGGAGAAGATGCTCAAGACGACCGGCCGGCGGGTGGACCTCTCGACGCCGTTCGTCGACGCGATGCTGCCCGACGGCTCGCGGCTGCACGTCGTCATACCGGACATCACTCGGCGGTACTGGTCGGTCAACATCCGCAAGTTCGTGCTGTCCGCGAGCAGCCTCGACGAGCTCGTCGACCTCGGCACGATCACGCCGCAGGCCGCGCGGTTCCTCGAGGCGGCGGTCGTGGCCGGGCTCAACGTCATCGTCGCGGGCGGCACCCAGGCGGGGAAGACGACGCTGTTGAACTGCCTCGCGTCGGTCATCCCGGCGCGCGAGCGGGTGGTCACCTGCGAGGAGGTCTTCGAGCTCCGGCTGCCGCTGCCAGACGTCGTCGCGATGCAGACGCGGCAGCCGAACCTCGAGGGGACGGGCGAGATCAAGCTGCGGCGCCTGGTCAAGGAGGCGCTGCGGATGCGGCCGGACCGCATCCTCGTCGGCGAGGTCCGTCAGGAGGAGTGCCTCGATCTTCTGATCGCCTTGAACAGCGGGCTTCCCGGCATGTGCTCCATCCACGCGAACACCGCCCGCGAGGCCATCGTCAAGCTGTGCACGCTGCCGCTGCTGGCGGGCGAGAACGTCGGCCACGGCTTCGTCGTCCCGACCGTGGCCAGCTGTGTCGACCTGGTCGTGCACACCGCCAAGGACGGCGCGGGCCACCGCCGGGTGCGCGAGATCGTCGCGGTGCCGGGCCGGGTCGAGGGCGACGTCGTCGAGACGGCCGACGTCTTCACCACGGTCGGAGGGCGGCTCGTCCGAGCCGACGGTTACCCGCCGCACCCCGAGCGCTTCGAGTGGGCGGGCATCGACCTGCCGCGGCTGCTGGCCCAGGACGGCTGATGGGGGCGCTGCTCGGGCTGCTGCTGGGTCTCGGCCTGCTGCTCATCTGGCGCTCTGGTCCGCGCGCCCCGGTGAAGCCGCCGGCAGGGGAGTCGTGGGAGGACCGCACCCGCGACCTGCTGGCCCAGGCGGGCATCGAGGGGGTCAGCCCGCGGCAGCTCGTCACGGTGAGCGTCGTGCTCGGGCTGGTGGTGTTCGTCCTTGTGCTCGGCACGTCGCAGGTGCCCGTCATCGCCGTGCTGTTCGGCGGCTTCGCGGCGTGCGGGCCGCTCGTGCTCGTCCGGCGACGACGCGTGCAGCGCAGCGTCGAGCTGCGGGAGGTGTGGCCCGAAGCCGTCGACAACCTGGCCAGCGGCGTCCGCGCCGGCCTGTCGCTGCCGGAGGCGCTGACGCAGCTCGGCGTGCGGGGCCCCGAGCAGCTGCGGTCGCCGTTCCGCCGGTTCGGCGAGGACTATCGCGCGACGGGCCGCTTCGGCGAGAGCCTCGACACCCTCAAGCGCAACCTCGCCGATCCCGTCGGCGACCGCGTGGTCGAGTCGCTGCGCATGGCGCGCGAGGTCGGCGGCACCGACCTCGGCCGGCTCCTGCGGACGCTGTCGGCGTTCCTGCGGGAGGACGCCCGCACCCGCGCGGAGCTCGAGACGCGCCAGGGGTGGACCGTCAACGCCGCGCGGCTGGCGCTCGCCGCGCCGTGGGTGCTGCTGCTCCTGCTGTCGACGCGGGCCAGTGCCGTCGAGGCGTACAACACCTCGGCCGGCGCGGTGGTCCTGCTCGTCGGTGGTGGCGTCTCGTTCGCGGCGTACCGCGTCATGCTGCGCATCGCCCGGCTGCCGACCGAGCGGCGGGTGCTCCGGTGAGCGGACCGGAGGCGGCGTCGTGAGCGCGCTGTGGGGCGCCGGGCTCGGCGCGCTCGCGGCCGGCGGCGTGCTGCTGGCCGCCTCGGGGACGCCGTGGGTCCGCCGGCCGCGGCTCGACGACCGGCTGGCGCCGTACCTGCGCGACGCTCCGCGCCCGTCGCGCTTGCTCTCGAGCGGCCAGACGCTGACGCCGTTCCCGACGCTGGAGCGGCTGCTGCGGCCGGTGCTGGGCGACGCGTCGCGGTTCGTCGAGCGGTGGGTCGGCGGCACCGGCAGTGTCCGCCGCCGACTGGAGCAGCTCGGCACGGACATGACGCTCGAGCAGTTCCGGGCCGAGCAGGTGATCTGGGGCGGCTTCGGGCTGGCCGCGGCGCTCGCCCTCGGCCTGGTCGGCGTGCTGAGCGGATCAGGGGGCGGGCCGCTCGCGCTGCTCGGGAGCGCTCTCGCCCTGACGCTCGGTGGGGTGCTCGGCCGTGACCGCTGGCTCACCACGCAGGTCAGGCGCCGGGAGGAGCGCATGCTCGAGGAGTTCCCCACCGTGGCCGAGTTGCTGGCCCTGGCCGTGACCGCCGGCGAAGGACCGGTGGGCGCTCTCGAGCGCGTGCACCGCATCTCCGCGGGCGAGCTGTCCCGCGAGCTGGGCCGAGCGCTGGGTGAGGCGCGCGCCGGAGCATCCCTGGTGCAGGCACTGGAGGGGGTGGCCAGCCGGACGTCGCTGGCGCCGCTCGCCCGGTTCGTCGACGGCGTCGCCATCGCCGTCGAGCGAGGGACACCGCTCGCGGACGTCCTGCGGGCGCAGGCGGTCGACGTCCGCGAGCTCGGCAAGCGCCAGCTGCTGGAGTCCGCCGGCCGGCGCGAGATCGCGATGATGGTGCCGGTCGTCTTCCTCGTCCTGCCGGTGACTGTGGTGTTCGCGCTGTTCCCCGGCTTCTACGGCATCACGCTGGTTGCGTCGTGAGGCGCTGACCCGGTGCCCGCCGTCACCCGATCGTCCGGCAGGACTCCTCGTCCCGCCGTCGAAGTCGACCCGCACCTCGCCGCCGAACCGGTCGGCGACGCCCCCGGAGGCCCCCGCGATGCACACCCCCGACTCCGCTCGTCCCTGGCTGGGCCGAGCACTCCCGCTCCTGCTCGTCGTGCTGCTGCAGACGCGGCTGGCCCAGGTGCGCGTGCGCGCCGGGCGCGACCGGGGCGACGTCCCCGGGTGGGTGCTCATCACGCTCATGACGGCCGGCATCGTCACGGTGCTGTGGGCCTTCGCCGGTCCTCGGCTGCTGGCGATCCTCACCAACGCGCTCGACTCGGTCTCCGGACCGGGCGGAGCCTGACGCCGGCGCTGCGCAGGGCGAGCGACGCCGGGGCCGCCGTCGTCGAGTTCACGCTGGTCTCGGTGCTGCTGCTCACGCTGTTCCTCGGCGTGCTGCAGCTGGCCTTCTCGCTGCACACCCGAAACGTGCTCGTCAGCGCCGCGCAGGAAGGCGCCCGCTACGCCGCCAACGCCGACCGCGGGCCGGCCGACGGCATCGCGCGCACCCGGCAGGCCATCGCCGACGCGCTCGGTCCCGACGTCGCCGCCCGGATGGCGGTCACCGAGGCGCCGCCGACCACCGCCGGTGGAGCGCCCGTCGTCGGCATCCAGGTTCGCGGCCGGCTGCCGCTGGTCTTCCTGCCGGCCGGGCCGATGAGCATCACCGTCACTGGGCACGCGCTGGAGGAGGGGTGAGCCGGCTGCGCCGCGCGGCGGCCGCCGACAGCGGCAACGCGATGCTCGACTTCACGTACTTGGCGATCCTGCTCATGGTGCCGCTCATCTACGTGCTCACGACGGTGTTCCAGGTCCAGCGGGCCGCCTTCGGCGTCACCGAGGCGGCGCGCCAGGCCGGTCGTGCCTACGCCACCGCCGACAGCGACGCCGAGGGCCGCGCCAGGGCCGAGCTGGCGGCGCAGCTGGCCATGCAGGACCAGAGGCTGTCGCTCGCCGGGCCGCCCGCTCTCGACCCGAGCGACGGCGTCGCGCCCGGCTCCACGGTGCGCGTCGAGGTGCTGCACCGGGTGCCGCTCCCGTTGATCGGCGGGCTGTTCGGCGACGCCGTGCCGCCCAACATCCCTGTGCGCGCCAGCTCGGTCGCCGTCGTCGACAGGTTCAAGCAGTGAGGCGTGACGACGGGACGGTGCTCGTCCTCACGCTCGGCCTGGCCGGTCTGCTGCTCGTCGTCGTCGCGATCGTCGTCGACGTCTCCGCGGTGGTGCTGGCCAAGCGCGGCGTCGCCAGCGCCGCCGACGGCGCCGCAGTCAGCGCTGCCCAGGCGCTCGACGAGCAGGTCCTCTACGACCAGGGCCTGGGCGCGGCGGTCCCGCTCAGCGCCGCCGACGCGGCCGCGCGCGTCGCCGCGTACGAGGCCGATGCCCGGGCCGGCCAGCCGGGGCTCGAGCTCGCCGTCCGTGTGGAGGGCGCGACCGCCGTCGTGACGGCCGTGCGCACCGTGCGGCCGCCGTTCCGCGTCTTCGGCCAGGGCGACGTCACGCTCACCGCTGTCGCGCGGGCCCGCGCGCCGGTGATCGCTCCGTGAGCGGTCAGTCGAACAGGTCCTGCAGGAAGCTCTTCTTGCGCTTCGGGTAGCCGCCCGTGCGGTGCGAGGAGTGCCCGCGCGAGGTCGCCTGGCGGACGGCGTCGGCCACGACGCCCTCGATGCCGCGGCCGCTCGACGGCGGCGGCGCAGCGGCCGGGCCGGCGCCGTACCAGCCGTTCTCCGCCTCGACCAGGCGCTCGAGCTCGCCGCGGTCGAGGAAGAGGCCGCGGCAGTCGGTGCACTGGTCCACGTGCACGCCGTTGCGCTCGTACGTGCGCATCGCGCCGTGGCACTTGGGACAGGTCAGCTCCATGACCGGCAGAACGTCGACGCGCCGCCCGCGCGTTCCCGCGCCCCGGCGGTGCGCCGGCCGCGACTACTCTGCTGGCTCGTGCCCGCCGACCGCTCCGCCGACCGTGCTGGTCAGGTGGAGTCGCTCGACGCGACCCTGACGAGCATCGAGAAGGTCCTCGACCTGCCCCGGCTGCGCATCGAGCTCGAGGACCTCGAGGCGCAGGCCGGCGAGCCCGGGCTGTGGGACGACCAGGCGAAGGCGCAGGAGGTCACCACCCGGCTGTCCGGCGTCAAGAGCGACATCGAGCGGGTCGAGGGGCTGCGCCGCCGGCTCGACGACGTGCAGGTGCTCTTCCAGATGGCGGCCGAGGAGGGCGACGAGGCGACCGCGGAGGAGGCCAGCGCGGAGGTCGACGCGCTGCAGCGCGAGGTCGGCAGCCTCGAGGTCCGCACGCTGCTGTCCGGCGAGTACGACCAGCGCGAGGCGCTGGTGCAGATCACGCCGGGCGCCGGCGGCGTCGACAGCCAGGACTGGGCGCTGATGCTCTGGCGGATGTACTACCGCTGGGCGGAGCGGCACGGCTATCCGCTCGACGTGCACGAGTGGCAGGAGGCCGAGGAGGCCGGCGTCAAGAGCGTCATCTTCCAGGTCAAGACGCCCTACGCCTACGGCACCCTGGCCGGCGAGCACGGCGTCCACCGGCTCGTGCGCATCTCGCCGTTCGACAACCAGGCCCGCCGGCAGACGTCGTTCGCGAAGGTCGACGTGACGCCCGTCGTCGACACAGCCGACGCCGTCGAGGTCGACGAGAAGGACATCCGCGTCGACGTGTTCCGGTCCAGCGGTCCCGGCGGCCAGGGCGTGAACACCACCGACTCGGCGGTGCGCATCACCCACCTGCCGACCGGCATCGTGGTGAGCTGCCAGAACGAGCGCTCGCAGATCCAGAACCGGGCCGCCGCGATGATGGTGCTGCAGACCAAGCTCCTCGAGCGTCAGCGCGAGCAGGAGGCCGCCGAGATGGACGCGATCCGCGGCGGCAAGGAGGACATCGCCTTCGGCTCGCAGATCCGCAACTACGTGCTGCACCCGTACCAGATGGTCAAGGACCTGCGGACCGGCCTGGAGAGCGGCAACACCGGCTCGATCCTGGACGGAGAGGTCGACGAGTTCATCGAGGCGGCCATCCGCTGGCGCCGGACGGGCGACGAGCAGGCGTCCTAGAC
>DATMJH010000006.1:0-3024 GCA_035554015.1 Mycobacteriales bacterium | reverse complement strand
GCGGCGCTGCTGAAGGGACCCGGGCCGGGCAGGCCGAGCGGGTCGCCCGGCGCCGGGAGCACCAGGCGCAGTCGCGGAACGCCGTCCGCCCGCAGCCGGCCCAGCGCGCGCTCCAGCGGCACGACGAGGCCCACCTGGTGGACGGCCTGGACGTCGACGCCGTGCCGCTGGAGCGCGCGCTGGGCCGGCTGCGGGCGGACGGCGTTCCGCGACTGCGCCTGGTGCTCCCGGCGCCGGGCGACCCGCTCGGCCTGCCCGGCCCGGGTCCCTTCAGCAGCGCCGCGCTGGACGCCGGGGAGGGCGTGCTCGCCGTCCGGGAGGACGGCACCGGCACCGGCCTGGTCCCGGCGGTGACCGCGCACGGCTCGGCCCTCGACGGCACCGTCACGACGGTCCGGTGGACGGCGTACCGCCTGGCCGCCGTGCCGCCGTGGTCCGGCCCCTTCCTCGCCGACGCCGACGCCGACCTGCGCCGCGGCGTCGTGCAGGTGGCCGCCGCGCTGCGCGACCTCGACGTCGCGCGCTGGCGGCCCGAGCTCGCCGACGCCCTGCGCGACCTGCGCGCGGCCGGTCGCGCGGGACTCGCCGACGCGGACCTGCCGCCGGGCTACCCGGACCGCGCCCGCGACGTGCTCGTCCGCAGCCGCCAGCTGGCCGGCGTGCTCGAGCTCGCCGGCGCCGACTCGGGCGGCGCCGTCGACAGCCGCGAGGCGGCGGCGCGCGAGGCGCAGCTGCGCGAGCTGGCCGGTCTGGTCCGCCGCGCGCAGGTCGCCGCGTGGAACTCCTGCGCCGACCTGCTGCAGGCCGGCTCACGGTGACCGGGGCGCTGCTCGTCACGGTCACCGGCCCCGACTCCCCCGGTGTCACCGCAGGCCTGCTCGACGTGCTCGCCGGCCTGGGTGCCGAGGTCGTCGACGCCGAGCAGGTCGCCGTGCACGGCCGGCTGCTGCTGGGGTTCGAGGTGCGGCCGGCCGACGGTCGTCCCGTCGAGCAGCCGCTGCGCGCGGCGGCGGCGGCTCTCGACGTCTCGCTCGACGTCGCTCCCCTGCCCGAGCCGGAGGACACGGTGCGGGCGCTGCGGCACGCCGTCACCGTGCTCGGCGCGCCGCTGCCGCCGGCGTCGTTCGCCGGCGTCGCCCGCCGGCTCGCCGCGTGCGGCGCGAACATCGACCGGGTGCTCCGGCTGTCCAGCTGGCCGGCGACGTCCTACGAGCTGCTCGTCTCCGGCGGCGACACCGCCCGGCTGCGGACCGAGCTCGCCGCCGAGGCCGTCGCCCAGCAGGTCGACGTCGCGGTGGAGCCGGTGACGCTGTGGCGGCGGGCCCGGCGCCTGGTCGTCATGGACGTCGACTCGACGCTCGTGCAGGGCGAGGTCATCGAGATGCTCGCCGCCGAGGCCGGCTGCGCGGCACGCGTCGCCGAGGTCACCGCCGCGGCGATGGCCGGCGAGCTCGACTTCGAGGCGTCGCTGCGCGCCCGCGTGGCGCTGCTGGAGGGCCTGCCGGTCAGCGCGGTCGACCGGGTGCGGGAGCAGGTGCGCCTGACCCCCGGCGCACGCACGCTGGTGCGCACCCTCAAGCGGCTGGGCCACGTCGTCGGCATCGTCAGCGGCGGCTTCACCGTCGTCACCGACGACCTGAAGGCGCAGCTCGGGCTGCACCACGCCCTGGCCAACGAGCTGGAGGTGATGGACGGCCGGCTGACCGGCCGGGTCGTCGGCGACGTCGTCGACCGGGCCGGCAAGGCCGCGGCGCTGCGCCGCTTCGCCGCCGCCGAGGGCATGGACCTCGCCCAGACCGTCGCGGTCGGCGACGGCGCCAACGACCTCGACATGATCGAGGCAGCCGGCCTCGGCATCGCCTTCAACGCCAAGCCGGTCGTCCGGCAGGCCGCCGACACCGCGCTGTCCGTGCCCTACCTGGACGCGGTGCTCTTCCTGCTCGGCATCCCGCGGGAAGAGGTCGAGGCCGCCGATTCCGGTGGCCCCGCGTCAGGCTGAGCCGGCAGGGGTAGGGCGCGAGAGGTGAAGCGCAGCGCCCTCCTCGGCGCCGTGGCGGCGCCGGTCGTCGCCACCGCCGTGCACGACCTGCTCCAGAAGCGGCACACCGTGACGCGCAACTTCCCGGTGGTCGGGCACGCGCGGTTCTGGCTGGAGAGGATCGGGCCCGAGCTGCGGCAGTACATCGTCGCCGCCAACGACGAGGAACGGCCGTTCAGCCGCGACCAGCGGCGCTGGGTCTACGCCTCCGCCAAGGGCGAGAACAACTACTTCTCCTTCGGCACCGACAACGACCTGGACGGCACGCCCGGATACCTGCTGGTGCGGCAGAAGACCCTGGCGCCGGTGGCGCCGGAGCCCGATCCGCGCATCGGCACGGAGGCCTGGCTGCCGTGCGCCAAGGTGCTCGGCGAGGCCCGCGGCCGGCGGCACGCCTTCCGCCCCGACTCGCTGGTCAACATCTCGGCGATGAGCTTCGGCTCGCTCAGCGGGTCGGCCGTCACGGCGCTGAACAGGGGCGCCGCGCTGGCCGGCTGCCTGCACAACAGCGGCGAGGGCGGCATCTCCCGGCACCACCTGCAGGGCGGGGACCTGGTCTTCCAGATCGGCACCGCCTACTTCGGCTGCCGCGACGAGCGCGGCCGCTTCGACCTGCAGCGGCTCAAGGACCGCGTCGCCGCCGCGCCGGTGCGTGCGATCGAGGTCAAGCTGAGCCAGGGCGCCAAGCCCGGCCTGGGCGGGCACCTGCCCGGGGAGAAGGTCTCGGCCGAGATCGCCGAGGCACGCGGCGTGCCCGAGGGCGTCGACTGCATCAGCCCGCCCCGGCACGCCGAGTTCTCCGACGTCGACGGGCTGCTCGACTTCCTCGAGCTGCTCGCCGCGGAGACCGGCCTGCCGGTCGGCATCAAGAGCGCCGTCGGTGACATGCGCTTCTGGGAGGAGCTGTGCCGGCGCATGCGCGACACCGGCCGCGGCGTCGACTTCGTCACCGTCGACGGCGGCGAGGGCGGCACCGGCGCGGCGCC
>DATMJH010000005.1:0-2164 GCA_035554015.1 Mycobacteriales bacterium | reverse complement strand
GGGTGAGGGCGCACGAGCGCTGCGGCTCCGGCAGGCGGTCGAGCTGCGGGACGGCGTCGGCGGACAGCCGACCGAGATGCGCGACGTCGACCTGGCGGCCGTCGAGCGCGCGGTCGACGTTGCGCTTCGCGACGACGGCGTCGGCGTTCACTCCCGCCAGCGCCAGCAGCACCAGGCCGGCGGAGCCGACGACGGACCGGAACAGCCCGTCGCGACGCGTCCCGTCCGGCCACCGCACCCCCGCCCGGGCCACCAGCAGCAGCACGACCACGACCCACAGCTCGACGGCGGCGGCGAGCAACCGCGCACGGGTGGCGCCGAACGCCTGCTCGTACAGGTGCATGCGCCACAGCGCGGACGCCGCCACCGCGAGGGTCAGGCCGAGCAGCAGACCGAGCGCGACGCGGACCGCGAGCAGGTCACGGGCCGACGATCGAGGCGCCCACCGCACCGCCGCTGCGACGACGCCGAGCACGAGCGCCGTCACGGCCAGCAGCTGCCAGAAGCCGGAGCGGGCGTACTCCGCCGACGTCAGCCCGGCGGTGCGCAGCAGGTGGTCGCGACCGCCGAACAGCACGGTCGACTGCACGACGAGGAAGGACAGCAGCAGCAGGTCGAGCGCTGCGACCGGCACCAGCCACTCGACGGCGCGCAGCGCCCGGCCGGAGGGAACACGGACGACGTGCCACGGCGGTGGCGCCGCGGCCAGGTGGGCGGCGGTCACCGCGAGGCCCGCGACGACGGTGCCGAGCACCAGCCGTCCGGGCACCTCCCCCACGTCGACGCTGGGGACGAGCAGGTCGAGCAGACGCGCGAAGGCGGCGTCCGCCGACGCGAGCAGCGCGCCGAAGACGACGAGCAGCAGCGCGGTGACCGCGACGGTGCGCACGACCGCCGCCCACCTGCGGGCGTCGCCGAGCAGCGGCGCGGCCGCCCGGGCGACCCACGGCAGCGAGCGGAGCCCGGCGAGGGCGACCGCGATCGGCGTGAGCACGCCGGCTGCCCACGTGCGGGCCTGGGAGACGGCGAGGCCGCCCAGTGCCAGCGAGGCCAGCAGGCACAGCGCGACCAGCCACCCGGCCGCGCGCACTGCGGCGACCCCGAGCAGCGCACCCGCGAGCGTGCCGAGCGCGATCTCCTGACCGCCCCAGGGCCGCCGGCGCTGCAGCACCACGGTGAGGGCGGCGACCGCGCCGACCAGCACGAGGCCGACACCGACCGGCGCGTGCGGCAGCGCGAGGGCCGCGAGCGTCCCGGCGGTGCCGGCGGCGGCGAGCACTCGGCCGCGGACGGGTGTGGACGGCTCCGGCCACAGCCGCTGCACGGGCGACGGCGTCGGTGGTGGCGGCGTCCATGCCGTGGTCGTCATGCACCCTCCCTCGGGATGTCGACGTCGATGCGGCAGCCGCGGTCGGTGTCGCCGACGGTGATGCGGCCGCCGTGCAGGTCCACCGCCCACCGGGCGATGGCCAGTCCCAGCCCGGTGCCGCCGTCGTGCGCCGCCGACGTACCGCCGCGGGTGAACCGCTCGAAGACCAGACCACGCTCGTGGCGCGGGATCCCGGGGCCCTCGTCGGAGACGGACAGGTGCGCGTGCGTGGGGTCCGCCGAGCCGCGCACCGTGACGACCCCGCGCGGCGGGCTGTGCCGCGACGCGTTGTCGAGCAGGTTCGCCACCACCTGGTGCAGGCGGGAAGGGTCCGCGAAGACGGTGGCGTCCGGTTCCACGACGACGTCGTAGGTGACGGCCCGGTCGGTGAGGCGCGCCTGGGCGACGGCCTCCTCGACGAGACCGGCCAACGGGATCTCGCGCCGCTGCAGGGGCGCCTCGCCGGCGTCGACGCGGGAGAGGTCGAGCAGCTCCTCGACGAGGTGGCCGAGCCGCTGCACCTGGGTGTGCGCTGCCCGCAGCGTCGTGGGGTCGGCCGGCGTGATGCCGTCGACGACGTTCTCGAGCACGGCCTGCAGCGCGGCGACCGGGGTGCGCAGCTCGTGGCTGACGTTCGCGACCAGCTCGCGGCGCTGGCGGTCGACCTGCTCGAGGTCCTCGGCCATCCGGTTGAAGGCGCGGGCGGCCTCGCCGACCTCGTCGCGGCTGGTCGCGGTGACCCGCCGCCCCTGCTCGCCCCGCGCCATGGCCCGGGCGGCCGCCGTCAGCTCGCGC
>DATMJH010000004.1:0-3656 GCA_035554015.1 Mycobacteriales bacterium | reverse complement strand
GACCGTCCGGAGGCCGCCGAGGAGGTGCGGCCGGGCCCGTCGTCCGTCGAGGCCGCCGGGCCTCGCACCGGGCTGCGCCGGTTCTGGCCGTCGTCGACGCTGGCGCAGCACGCGCTGCTCATGCTGCTGGCGTTCGTCGGCATCGTCGTGCTGGTCGAGACGCTCTCGCCGTTCCGCGTCACCCAGCTGGCCGCGATGGCCTACTTCGTGCCGGCGGTCGCCGGCCTCACCGTGCTCACCGGCATCAGCGGGCAGATCTCGCTCGGGCACGGGGCGTTCATGGCCATCGGCGGCTACACGACGGCGCTCCTGCTGGACAACTACGAGCTGCCGTTCCTGCTCATCGTGCTCATCGCGGTCGCCCTCACCGCCCTGGTCGGCGTGGCGGTCGGGGCGGCGGCGTCGCGACTGCACGGGCCGTACCTGGCCGGTGCGACGCTCGCGTTCGCCGTGGGCCTGCCAGGCATCGCGCAGTACCGCGCCGAGGAGCTGGGGGGAGACCAGGGGCTGCTGGTGTCGGCACCGGAGCCACCGGCGTGGCTCGAGGACGTCGCGTTCTTCATCACCGGCAACGAGCTCACGCGCAGCAAGTACGTCGCCTACCTCGGCTGGTTCCTCGCGCTCGTGGTCCTGCTGCTGCTGTCGAACCTGGTCAAGAGCGGTGTCGGCCGCCGGTGGCGGGCGGTTCGCGACGACGAGGTCGCGGCCGAGCTCTCGGGCGTCAACCTGGGGCGCTGGCGGGTGCTCGCGTTCGTCGTCAGCGCGGGGTGCGCCGGCGTCGGCGGAGCGCTGCTGGCCATCGTCACAGGCCTGGTGTCACCCGGCAGCTTCGGTGTGTTCCTCTCGATCTTCCTGCTGGTCGGCATCGTCGTCGGCGGCCTGGGGAGTCTGCTCGGCGCGGTCATCGGCAGCGCCCTCCTGGTCTTCTTCATCGATTCGCTCACCGACCTCGGACACACGCTGGGGCTCTCGACGTCGCAGGCCGCCAACACCGCGCCGCTCGCGTTCGGCGTCTTCCTCATCGTGATCATGCTGATCGCGCCGCAGGGGATCGTCGGCACCATTCGCGTCGCCTGGCTCAAGCGCAAGGCGGCGCGGGCCGCCGCGGGCAGCGGGCGCTGAGGCGCTCGCGGCACACGTCACAGTCCGCTCACGATGCGGCAGCACCGAGCGTGGTGCCGCCGCCCGAGGACAGGATGGACCCGCGACCGGGGCCGTCCGGTCGGAACAGGAGGAGTTCGGTGATCATCTACAAGGCACGCCCGGTGGCCCGGGCCGTGGCCGTCCTGGCAGCGGGCTCGCTGTTCCTGACGGCGTGCGGTGCCGGTGGCGGCAACGACGACGGTGACGGCGGCGGCAGCGCCGCCGAGGTGGAGGGCGACACCACCGGCATCACCGACACGTCGATCAAGATCGGCACCCACATGCCGCTCACCGGGCGGGCCGCGCCGGGGTACTCCACCATCCCGCAGGGCGCCAGGGCCTACTTCGAGCAGGTGAACGCCAACGGCGGCATCTGCGACCGGGAGATCGAGTACGTCGTCGAGAACGACGAGTACATCCCGTCGAACACCGACGCGGTGACGAAGAAGCTCGTCCTGCAGGAGGAGATCTTCGCGATGCTCGGCGGCCTCGGCACGCCGACCCACCGCACGGTGGTGCCATTCCTCAACGAGCAGGAGGTGCCGGACCTGTTCGTCTCGTCCGGCGCGCTGCAGTGGAACAACCCGGAGGAGAACCCCTACACCTTCGGCTGGCAGCCGAACTACACCGTCGAGGGCAAGGTGATGGGCCAGTACATCGCCGACAACTTCCCGGACGCCAAGGTGGGCCTGTTCCTGCAGGGCGACGACTTCGGCGAGGACGGCGCCAAGGGCGTCAACCAGGTCATCGAGGACCAGGTCGTCGCCGAGGCGAAGTACGACCCGACCAACCCCGAGTCCATCGCCCCCGCCATCGGCCAGCTGCAGCAGGCCGGTGCGGACACCGTCGTCATGTTCAGCGTGCCGGCGTTCACCGCGCTGGCGAACCTCGCGTCGCTGCGGCTGAACTACAAGCCCCAGCTGTTCATCTCGAACGTCGGCTCCGACGCGTCGCTGGTCGGCGCGCTGATCGCCAACTTCAGCAAGGGCGCGGTCCAGGGCGCGGGCGCGCTCGAGGGCGTCTACACGAACAAGTACATCCCGACCGTCGAGGAACCGGACGACCCCTGGATCCAGCTGTTCACGCAGGTCTGGGAGGAGCACGGCGAGAACGACGAGCCGCTGAACAACTTCCGCGTCTACGGCATGGCGCAGGCCTACACCCTGGTGTCGGCGCTGGCCCGCACCTGCGACAACCTCAACCGGCAGGCGCTGGTCGCCACCCTGGAGGAGGAGGGCTCGGAGATGACCGGCCCGTGGCTCGCTCCGCTGGAGTACTCCGAGGACAGCCACCGCGGCATCACCGGCGTGCAGGTCGTGAAGATCGAGGGCGGCAAGCCGGTTCAGCAGACCGAGGTGCAGACCACGGACGACGGTGACGGCGCGCTCGAGGAGTACACCGAGGGCTCGGGTGAGGTGCCCGAGAACGGCGTCCCGACGGCCGAGTGACCTGACAGCCGGCTAGACCCGACCGGTGGCGGTCGTCCTGCGGGGCGGCCGCCACCGGTGCGTCCGGGCCCAGGTGTAGCCACCGGCGGGTGTGGGGGAGACTGCCGTCACACCCGCGACGACAACCCGGAGCGCATCCCATGCAGCTGACGATCGCCAGCATCCTCGCCGAGTCCGCCGTCCGGCACGCCGACCGGACCGCGGTCGTCCTGGGCGACCTGCGCCTCACCTACGCCCAGCTGTGGGGACACGCCAAGCAGTACGCGCAGGTGCTGCGCGACAAGGGCGTCGGCCCCGGCGACAAGGTCGCGCTGCTGCTGCCGAACACACCGCACTTCCCGCTCGCGTACTTCGCGACGCTGGCCCTCGGCGGCGTCGCAGTGCCGGTGCACGCGCTGCTCAAGGCCGAGGAGATCCAGTACGTGCTGGAGGACTCCGGCGCCAAGGTGCTCGTCTGCGCCGCGCCGCTGCTGGCCGAGGGAGCCAAGGGCGCCGAGCTGGCCGGCGTGCCCGTGCTCGCGGTCATGGACGGCGGCGACGCGACCATCGAGCGCATCGACAACCAGGCCCTCGAGGTGCAGCCGATCGACGCGATCGTGCCGCGCCGGCCCGACGACACCGCCGTCATCCTCTACACGAGCGGCACGACCGGGCAGCCCAAGGGCGCCGAGATCAGCCACTTCAACGTCACGATGAACGTGCTGTCGTCGGCGACGTACAGCTTCGACATCGGCCCGGACGACGTCGTGCTCGGCTGCCTGCCGCTGTTCCACACCTTCGGCCAGACCTGCTGCATGAACACCGCGTTCTTCGTCGGCGCGTCGGTGGTGATGCTGCCGCGCTTCGACGGCCAGCAGGCGCTCGAGCTGCTGGCCAAGGAGAAGTGCACGATCTTCATGGGCGTCCCGACGATGTACATCGGGCTGCTCGAGGCGGCCAAGACCTCCGAGCACCGGCCGCAGCTGAAGTCGGCGTTGTCCGGCGGTGCAGCGCTCCCGGTGCCGGTGCTCGAGAAGTTCAAGGAGGTCTTCGGCACCGACGTGCTCGAGGGCTACGGCCTCACCG
>DATMJH010000003.1:0-2636 GCA_035554015.1 Mycobacteriales bacterium | reverse complement strand
GCTCGGCCCGCGTCTGGGAGTACTTGTCCTCGGTCGGCAGCACCATGGTGTAGCCGACCGAGGACAAGTACTCCCAGACGCGGGCCGAGCTGCTCGACATGCTCGCCTACGCCATGGGCGGCCGGGCGGCCGAGGAGCTCGTCTTCCACGACTACACGACCGGCGCGGCCAACGACATCGAGAAGGCCACCAGCACCGCCCGGGCGATGGTGACCCAGTACGGCATGAGCGAGCGGCTGGGTGCCGTGCGGGTCGGCCAGGGCCAGGGCGAGGTCTTCCTCGGCAAGGACATGGGCCACGTGCGCGACTACTCCGAGGAGGTCGCGGCGCTGGTCGACGAGGAGGTCCGCGCGCTCGTCGAGGCGGCCCACCACGAGGCCTGGGAGATCCTCGTCGAGCACCGCGACGTGCTCGACGAGATGGTGCTGCGCCTGCTCGACAAGGAGACGCTGAGCAAGGCCGAGGTGCTCGAGGTGTTCGAGCCGGTGCGCAAGCGCCCGGCCCGCGAGCCGCAGACCGCCATGGGCAAGCGCCCGCTGCAGGACCGCCCGCCGGTGCTGACGCCGGCGGAGCTGGCCGTGCTGGGCCCGGCCGACCTCGAGGACCTCGCCCGCGGCCGCACCGGCGGCGCGCGCCGCACGTCGACGCGCCGCACGCCGGCCCGGGGCAACGGCTCGGGCAACGGCAGCGCCAACGGCGGGGCCCAGCCGGCCGCCGGCCGCCGCAGCCCGTCGTCGCGCACGTCGTCGGGGCGCGCCTCGGGCGGCGCGTCGCGCGCCAGCTCGGCGTCGCAGCCCGCGAGCCGCCGCCGGCGCGCGCCCGGCAGCGACCCGGCGTCCTGACCGCGGGCGTGCCCGGGCCGAGCCGCGGCTTCGACGCCGCGCGCGTCGAGGCCGCCGTGCGCGAGCTGCTCGCCGCCGTCGGCGAGGACCCCGACCGCGAGGGGCTGCGCGAGACGCCGGCACGCGTCGCGCGCATGTACGCCGAGGTGTTCGGGGGCCTGCACACCGACCCGGCCGAGATCGTCGTGCCGTTCTTCGACGAGAACCACGACGAGCTCGTCATCGTCAAGGACATCGCGGTGACGAGCTTCTGCGAGCACCACCTCGTGCCGTGGACCGGCACCGCCGCCGTCGGCTACATCCCGAACACGCGCGGCCAGATCACCGGGCTGTCGAAGCTGGCCCGGCTGGTCGACCTGTACGCCCGCCGGCCGTCGGTGCAGGAGCGGCTGACGGCGCAGGTCGCCGACGCGCTGGTCGCGCGGCTCGAGCCCCGCGGCGTCATCGTCGTCGTCGAGGCCGAGCACCTGTGCATGACCGTGCGCGGCGTGCGCAAGCCCGGTGCCCGCACCGTCACCAGCGCCGTCCGCGGCGCCCTGAAGGACTCGGCGGTGACCCGCGCCGAGGCGATGAGCCTCATCCTGGGCCGGTCGCGGTGAGGCCGGCGCCGCTGCGCGGGTTCCCGGGCCTGGAGCGCACCCGGGTCATGGCGGTCGTCAACGTCACGCCGGACTCGTTCAGCGACGGCGGCGGGCACCGCGACGCCGACGACGCCGTGCGGGCCGGGATGCGCGCGCTGCAGGCCGGCGCCGACCTGGTCGACGTCGGCGGGGAGTCCACCCGGCCCGGCGCCGCACGGGTCGCCGAGGCGGAGGAGCTGCGCCGGGTGCTGCCGGTCGTGCAGGGGCTGGCGACCTCGGGCGCGGTGGTGTCGGTCGACACGACGCGGGCGAGCGTCGCCGCGGCCGCGCTGGACGCGGGTGCCCGGCTGGTGAACGACGTGAGCGGCGGGTCGGCCGACCCGGCGATGCTGCCGCTCGTGGCCGAGGCGCAGGTGCCCCTCGTCGTCATGCACCGCCGCGGCGACAGCGCGGACATGCAGCAGCGGGCCCGCTACGACGACGTCGTGGCGGAGGTCCGCGCCGAGCTGCGCGACCGGCTCGACGCGGCCGAGGCCGCCGGCGTCGACCTGCAGCGGGTGCTCGTCGACCCCGGGCTGGGCTTCGCGAAGACCGCCGAGCACAACTGGGCGCTGCTGCGCCGGCTCGACGCGCTGGCCGCGCTCGGCTGCCCGCTGCTGGTCGGCGCCTCCCGCAAGGCGTTCCTCGGGGCGCTGCTGGCCAGCCCGGACGGGACGCCGCGGCCCGCCCTAGAGCGCGACGCCGCCACCGCGGCCGTCACCGTCGTCGCGGCGCAGGCCGGCGCCTGGGCGGTGCGCGTGCACGACGTCGCGCCCAGCGCCGACGCCGTCCGGGTCGTCGCGGCGCTCGACGGTGCCGCCTGATGGACGGCCGGCATGGCTGACACCGTGCGCATCACCGGTCTGCGCGTGCACGGCCGGCACGGCGTGCTCGAGCAGGAGCGCCGCGACGGCCAGGAGTTCGTCGTCGACGTCGTGCTGTCGGTCGACGTGCGGGAGGCGGCGACCACCGACGACCTGAGCCTGACCGCCGACTACGGCGCGCTCGCGACGGCGCTCGCCGACGTCGTCGGGGGCGAGCCGGTGCGGCTGCTGGAGACCCTCGCGACCCGGCTCGCCGACGTCTGCCTGGCCGACCCGGCGGTGCGGTCGGCCGTGGTCACGGTGCACAAGCCGTCGGCGAGCCGGGTCGCGAGGGTCTCCAGCAGCCGCAC
>DATMJH010000002.1:0-6217 GCA_035554015.1 Mycobacteriales bacterium | reverse complement strand
GTGCCGGGCACCGACGACCAGCTGCTGACCACGCTGGCCGCCGTGCCCGGCGCCACGGCGGCCAGCGTGGTCAGCAGCTGGTCGTCGGTGCCCGGCACGACCCACCACCCTCGAGACGACGACACGGCACCGCTCCCGGCGAGCGGTCCCCCGTCCGGTGGGCGAAGTGTAGGGAGCGCAGGGCCGCCGCACGGCGCGCGCGGGTCACGGGTGCGTCACGGCCGGTCCGGGGCGGCGGGCGCGAGCACCAGCTGCGGCCGCAGCGGCGGCCCGGCCTGCTCGGCCCGGACCCGGCTGCCCGATGACCCGGGACCACCCCGCCGCGACCGCGGCCCCCCCATCAGCTCGCGGGTCGCCTCGGTGGCGTCCTCGACCGTGGCCACCTCCAGCACGAGCACGCCGTCGACCGGAGCGTCGCCCGCGCCGCAGCCGACCGGCACGACCGCGGTGCGGAACCCCAGCCGGCCCGCCTCGGCGAGCCGTCGGGTGACGGCCGGCACCGGCCGCAGCTCCCCGGACAGGCCGATCTCACCGAGCGCGACGAGGTCCGGCGGCAGCGGCTGCTCGCTGTAGGCGCTGGCCACGGCGAGCGCCGTCGCGAGGTCGGTGGCCGGCTCGGTCAGCCGGGCACCACCGACCGTGGCGAGGTAGACGTCGCGCGTCGACAGCGGCGCACCGACCCGCTTCTCGAGCACGGCGAGCACCATCTGCGCGCGGCCGGCGTCGAGTCCCGACACCGCCCGCCGCGGTGACTGCCGCTCGGCGACCGGCGCGACCAGCGCCTGCACCTCGGCCGGCAGCGGCCGCCGGCCCTCGACGACGACCGTGGCGCAGGTGCCGGCGACCGGCACCCGGCGTTCGGGCACGAACAGCCCACTGGGGTCGGCCAGCCCGACGATGCCGGCGTCGGTGAGGGTGAAGCAGCCGACCTCGTCGGCCGGGCCGAAGCGGTTCTTGACCGCGCGCACCATGCGCAGCGAGGAGTGCCGGTCGCCCTCGAAGTGCAGCACGACGTCGACCAGGTGCTCGAGCAGCCGCGGCCCGGCGACGGCGCCGTCCTTGGTGACGTGCCCGACGACGACGGTCGCCGTCGCGCGGGTCTTGGCGACGCCGATGAGCGCGGCGGCCACCGCCCGCACCTGCGTGACGCCGCCGGCGGTGCCGTCGACCTCCGCGCTGGCCACCGTCTGGACGCTGTCGACGACGAGCAGGTCGGGCTGCACCGCCTCGACGTGCGCCAGGACGGCGCCGAGGTCGGTCTCGGCGGCCAGCCACAGCTCGGGCTCGAGGGCGCCGGTGCGCCCGGCGCGCAGCCGCACCTGCGCTGCCGACTCCTCCCCCGTGACGTAGAGGACGCGGGTGCCCTCACGCGCCGCCCGCGCGGCGACCTCGAGGGCGAGGGTGGACTTGCCCGCGCCGGGCTCGCCGGCCAGCAGCACGACGGCGCCCGGCACGAGACCGCCGCCGAGCACGCGGTCGAGCTCGTCGACGCCCGTCGGCCGGGCGGTCGCTGCCTCGACCGGGACGGAGCCGATCGGCTGCGCCGGTGCGCTGACGCCGCCCGGCACCGCCGTCGACCGCCCGCGCGGCGGGGCGACCGCCTCGGACAACGACCCCCAGGCCGAGCACTCCGGGCACCGGCCGACCCACTTCGCCACGGTGGCGCCGCACTCCGAGCAGCGGTGGGCGGGCCGGTCGGCGCGGCGGCGTGGTGACGTCACCCGGCGGACGCTAGACGCGCGCACCGACAGCGCCGCGGCGACAGGCCGCGGCCCACCGGGTCATCCGGTCAGGACGAGTGGTCGCCCTCGGTCGCGTCCTCCGACGCCTCGTCGAGGCCGGCCTCGTGCCCGCTCTCCTCGCCGCCGTGCTCGCCGCCCTCGCCACCGCCGTGACCGCCGTGCTCACCCGGCAGCGGGAAGTTCTCGCTGCGCTCGCGGTCCTCGTCGTAGCGGCCGGTGGTGGCCACCGGCACGCTGACGGTCACCTCGCCGTTGCGCTCGAACCGCAGCGTCATCTCGACGGTCTCTCCGGCGAGCACCCGCTCGGTCAGCCCGCGCAGCACCAGGCCGGCGCTGCCTCCGGTGGTGCCCAGCGCCGGGATCTCGAGCTCGTCGAGCACCGTGCCGCCCTCGGTCTCGATGATGTCGACCGACTCGGCGGCCGGGGACGTCACCTCGACGAGACGGTCGGCCTCGGCGCCCTCGTTGACGACGACCAGCTGCACGTCGGCGTCGTCGCCTGGGCGCAGCTCGCCGTCGGAGCCGGGGGACACCGACAGCGCGCGCAGGGCCAGCGCGCCGACGGCGGTGTTCGACACGTCGGCGACCGTGCGCTCCTGGTAGGTCTGCGCCTGGAAGCCGGCGCCGCAGCCGGTCAGCGCGAGCATCAGGCCGGTCGCGACGGCCGCAGCGGCGGCGCGGCGGGCACGGGGGAGCACGCGGCTCACGTCCGGTCCTCTCTCTACGAGCGGTCCTCGGCTGGCGTGGCCAGCTTGGGCAGGTCGGCGGCCAGGTCGCCGGCCGTCGACCCCGCCGGGTACAGCACGGGGAGCCGGTCGTCGACGTCGTACGCGAAGATCACGTTGGCGTGCTCGACAGCGTATCCAAGCGGCCGGTCGTGGCTGTGCGGGGCCGTCCCCGACGCGTGGGCGTGCTCGTTCGGCTTTCCCGGCAGCGTCGGGATCTCGCCGCCACGGGCGGCCGGCCGGATCCCGGCCGCGCGCTGCGCGGCGTCGACCTCGGCCTGCGTCCCGACCAGGCCGACGATGCGCTCGTCGAACCTCGCCAGCCAGTCGCGCAGCCGCTCCGGGGTGTCGCGCTCGGGGTCGGTGGTCACGAACACCACGTTGACGTCGTCGCGCAGGTCGGGGTCGGCCTGCCGCAGGGCGGCGGCGATGTCGGCCATCGCGGTGGGGCACTCGTCGGGGCAGTCGGTGTAGCCGAAGTACACGTACGTCGGCTCTCCGCCGGTCTCGGCCGCGAAGTCGAACTCCCTGCCGGAGGTGTCCCGCAGCACGAACCGCGGCCGCTCGGGCACCGGCTCGGGCTCGATGCCGTGCCAGCCCTCGGACCCGGCCGCGGTGGGCTCGGCGTCGGTCGACGTGCCGGCGCACGCCGTCAGGGCGAGCGCGGTCACCGTGACGGCGGCGAGGCGGCGGAGGGCGGCGCGGCGAGCGGGCGCGCGGGCGACGGACATCGCGGACCAGTGTCGCTCACGCCGGCACGAGCGCGCTGCCCCGGGCGAGCAGCAGCCCGACGCCGAGCACCGCGACGACGATCGCTGCCCGGAAGGCGGCGCGTGAGCCGGCCCGGCGGGAGCGCGCGAGCCCCGCCGACGTGACGACGGCGGCCACGGCCAGCACCGCGAGCGACCCGGGCCCTGCGTCGCCCGGGCCGAGCGCCAGCAGTGCCGTCGCGGCGAGCAGCAGGACCGCGGCCAGCGCCGCCGACGCGCGGGCTCCCAGCCGGTGCGGCAGCCCGCGCACGCCCTCCGCCAGGTCGTCCTCGAGGTCCGGAAGCGCGTTCGCGAGGTGCGCGCCGACGCCGAGCAGCGCGCCCGCCGCTGTTGCCCACGCCGGTGCCCACGGCCGGCCGTCGGTGCCGAGCGTGACGATCGAGGGCACCAGGCCGAAGGCAAGTGCGTACGGCGCCCACGACAGCGCCGTCGCCTTCAGCCGCAGGTTGTACGACCAGGCCGCGGCCACCGCGACCAGGTGGAGCAGGCCGGCCGCCGGACCCATGGCCAGCGACAGCGGTACGCACAGCGCCAGTGCCGTCAGCGCTGCCGCCCGCACCACGCCGACCGGCACGGCGCCGCTGACCACCGGCTTGTCGCGCCGGCCGCTGCGCACGTCGCGCGCGGCGTCGACCCAGTCGTTGCTCCAGCCCACCGACAGCTGGCCGGTGAGGAAGGCGCCGGCGACCCAGACGGACGACGCGCCGCGGCCCGCGCCGACGGCGAGGGCGGTCGCCACCGCGGTGACGGCGACGGTCGGCTCGGGGTGCGAGGCGGCGGCGAGCGCCGCCAGCCGGCCCGGCACCCCCTGCCGCCGGACGTGAGGCACGCTGTCGGGCACGGCGCAGTGTGGCAGCGCCGCCGCCCGCCGCCCGGCGGTGCCCGTCCCGCGAGGGGAGCCCGCATGACCACCCCGACCGCCGCGCGGCCTGTCGTGCCCCCGGCTGCGTCTTCCGCCGTGTCTCCAGCCGTGGTCACCGGCTCCGGCCGCGCGCTGCCGCCGCCGATGGACCAGACCGCGCTGTGGGAGGGCTTCTTCCGCGACCACTACGCCGACGCCCGGCTGGCCCGCAAGGTCTGGGAGCACTCGGCGATCGCCACCCGCCGCGGCGTCGTCGACCCGACGGCCGAGGACATCTCCTCCTGGGGCACCGGAGCGCGGATGCAGCGCTTCGTGGCCGAGGCGCTGCCGCTCGGCAAGGAGGCCGTCGCCGCGGCGCTCGGCGACGCCGGGCTCGCGCCGTCCGACGTCGGCCTGTTCACGGTCGTCTCGTGCACCGGCTACGCCACCCCCGGCCTCGACATCCTGCTCGCCCGCGACCTGGGGATGACCGACTCGGTGCAGCGCCTGCACGTCGGGCACATGGGCTGCTACGCCGCCCTGCCCGGGCTCGGCGCCACCGCCGACTTCGTCGCGGCGCGCGGCCGGCCGGCGGTGATGCTGTGCCTCGAGCTCACCAGCCTGCACGTGCAGCCGACGACCGAGACGGCGCGCAGCGGCGAGCCGACCCCCGAGGACCTGCAGCAGATGGTCGCGCACGCGCTGTTCAGCGACGCCGCGGCGGCCGTGGTGCTCGAGCCGGGCACCGGCCGCGGCGCCGGTCAGGCCCCGGTCGGGCTCGAGGTCGTCGACGTCGTCGCCCGCACCGACGCCTCGACCACCGGTCACATGACCTGGGACGTCACCGACCTCGGCTTCAAGATGGGCCTGTCGCCCGCCGTGCCCGACGTGCTCGCGCAGCACGCGCGCCCGGTGGTCGAGGAGCTGCTCGGCCGCAACGACCTGGCGGTCGGCGACGTCGCTGGCTGGGCGGTGCACCCCGGCGGCCGCAAGATCGTCGAGGTCGTGGGCGAGGTGCTCGACCTGCCGGAGGAGCAGCTCGCGCCGTCCTACGAGGTGCTGCGCGACGTCGGCAACTGCTCGAGCGCGACGGTGCTGCTCGTCCTCGAGCGGCTGCGGGCGACCCGCGACCTGCCGCCCGGCGCGCCCGTCGTGGCCATGGCGTTCGGCCCCGGCCTGACCCTCTACGCGACCCTGCTGCGCGCCAGGTGACCGGCCGCTGATCGACCACGGGCGGCCGTCCGAGCGTGGGCGCATGCACCCGGACAGCGGTTCTGTCAAGACCCCCGTCGAGACCAGTTCATGCCTCTGACCTGCGCAGACAGGCCGTCCGCGCCCCGGTGCCGGTGGTACTCTGGCCGTCGGCGAGAGGGGCTACAACCACATGACGTTCGCAGTCGGCGAGACCGTCGTCTACCCGCACCACGGGGCCGCGCTCATCGAGGCCATCGAGACCCGCACCATCAAGGGCGAGGACAAGATCTACCTGGTCCTCAAGGTCGCCCAGGGCGACCTCACCGTCCGCGTCCCGGCCGACAACGCCGAGATCGTCGGCGTCCGCGACGTCGTCGGCCAGGCCGGTCTCGACAAGGTCTTCGAGGTGCTGCGCGCCCCGGCCGTCGAGGAGCCGACCAACTGGTCGCGCCGGTACAAGGCCAACCTGGAGAAGCTCGCCTCCGGCGACATCAACAAGGTCGGCGAGGTCGTGCGCGACCTGTGGCGGCGCGACAAGGAGCGGGGCCTGTCGGCGGGCGAGAAGCGGATGCTCTCCAAGGCCCGTCAGATCCTCGTCTCCGAGCTCGCGCTCGCCGAGGGCACCAACGAGGACAAGGCCGAGATCCTGCTCGACGAGGTCCTCGCCAGCTGAGCGCCGCCTCCGCGCTCTCCCCGCTCCACCGGACCACTCCCGGCCGCTGCGACGATGCCGAACAGCGGGAAGGCGAGGTAGGCCTGCGGGAGCAAGAACACCGGCCAGGCGACGCCGGCCCCGAGCAGCACGCCGCCGACGAGCCCGACGGCCCCGGCGACGAGCGTGTCGGCGTCGACGTCGCGCAGGGTCGTGCGGGCGACCTCCGCGGTCTGGCCGGCCCGGCGCCCGAGGACGCCGCCGAGCACGTACCCGAAGCCCGACCCGAGGAC
>DATMJH010000001.1:0-9122 GCA_035554015.1 Mycobacteriales bacterium | reverse complement strand
CGAGCGTGGTGGCCCAGGCCGAGGCCAGCCGGACGACGTACTCCGGGGTGAGCTCGACGTTGACCAGGCCGGAGACGCCGCGCGGCCCGAACAGCGCCGCCGTGCCGCGGCTCTCCCAGATGACGCTCGTGTGCACCACGGCGCCGGCCTCGATGGTCTTGAAGGGGTAGACCTTCACGTCGCCCGAGAGGAACGCCTCCTCCTCGACGACGCACTCGTCGCCGACCACGCCCCCCTCCTCCACCCGCACCGCGCGCATGAGGTCGGTGTTCTTCCCGACCACGCACCCGCGCAGGCTCACGGAGGGGCCGATGAAGGCGTTGTCGTGCACGATCGAGCGCTCGAGCTCGGCGCGTTCCTTCACCACGACGTTGCTCCCGAGCACCGTCATCTCGCCGATCCGCGCGCCGGCCTCGACCTTGGCGAACGGGCCGATGCAGCAGGGGCCCACCAGCTTCGCCTCGGGGTCGATCTCGGCGCCCTCACCGACCCACACTCCCGGGGACACCTCGAACCCGCTGATCTCGACCTCGACTCGACGGTGAAGCGCATCCGCGTTGGCTCGGCGATAGCTCTCGTGCGTCCCGACGTCCTCCCAGTAGCCGTCGAGCACGACGCCGTGGAGCGGAGCGCCGGCGGCCAGCAGCGCCGGGAACACGTCACCGGACCAGTCCACGACCTCGCCCGGCGGCACGCTGTCGAAGACCTCGGGCTCCATCACGTAGATGCCGGTGTTCACCGTGTCGGAGAACACCTGTCCCCAGGTCGGCTTCTCCAGGAAGCGCTCGATACGCCCGTCGTCGCCGGTGATGACGATGCCGAACTCCAGCGGATCCGGCCGCCGAGCCAGGCACACCGTGACCAACGAGCCCTGAGCGCGGTGCGCCTCGACGACAGCCGACAGGTCGGCGTCGGTGAGAGCGTCGCCGCTCATCACGAGGAACGTGTCGTCCGCGAGTGCGGCCTGCGCGTTCTTGACCGAGCCCGCCGTGCCGAGCGGCCGCTCCTCCGTCGCGTAGCTCAGGCTCATCCCGAGCTCCTCACCGTCGCCGAAGTACGAGCGGACCAGGCTGGCGAGGAACTGCACGGTCACGACCGTCTCGTCGAAGCCGTGCCGCTTCAGCAACCGGAGCACGTGCTCCATGAGCGGTCGGTTCACCACGGGCAGCAGCGGCTTGGGCTGGTTGGCCGTCATCGGGCGGAGGCGGGATCCCTCGCCGCCTGCCATGACGACCGCCTTGACGCTCACGGCGCCGTCTGCGCCGGTCCAGCTGGCGGGTCTGCGGCTTCTCGCTTCGCGGCGAGCACGACCTGGCGCACCTGCACGACGTACAGCACGCCGGCCCACAGGTACAGCACGCTCCCCCAGGTCGCGAACGCCCATCCGAGCGGCCGGAACACGTCCGCCAGCAGCCCCTCGTTGCCCGGCAGCGCGGCCAGCAGCATGGGGAAGGCGAACAGCAGGTTGAACGTCGCCGCCTTGCCGAGGAAGTGCACGGGCAGCGGCCCGTAGCCGTGCTTGCGCAGGTACGGGAGCGTGGTCACGCCCAGCACGACGTCGCGACCGACCAGAGCCGCGGCCCACCACCACGGGAAGCCGTCGCGCAGCACGAGCCCCGCCAGCGTCGCGAGGATGTAGAGGCGGTCGGCCAGCGGGTCCAGCAGCTGTCCCAGCCGGGTGTACAGGCCGTACCTGCGGGCGATCTGGCCGTCCAGCCAGTCGGAGATGCCCGACGCCATGAGCAGCAGGATCGCGAGTCCGTCGCGCTCCACGACGAGAACGAGCCAGAGGAACACCGGCACGCCGAGCAACCGCAGCATCGACAGGACGTTCGGCACGGTCCAGACCCGCTGGGAGACGTGCTCGTCAGGCGGTCCTGCGAGCTGCTCAGCCACCCCTGCCCTCCCGGCTCACGACCGGGCGAACATAGCGCGGGGCCGCGGACCGCCACACGTGCCGCGCGTGAACACCGGCCTCTTGGTCCAGGTCCGAATGGTCGGGCTGGCGGGACTTGAACCCACGACCTCTCGCCCCCCAGACGAGCGCGCTGCCAACTGCGCCACAGCCCGTAACAGGTGAGAACCTACCCGACCCCGAGACGGCTCTGGCGCTCAGCGACAGCCACAGGCAAGTGTTGCCAGAGCAGTCGACCATGGTGTGTCGACACGATGAGCGGCGAAGCGCCGGAGGGACACTCTTCTTGCGCCGATCAGCAGGCCCGACGGGATGAGGTACACAGCGAGATCGCCGTCGACGACGGCGAAGACGTCGATCTCTGACGGGTCGTACGCGACACGCTCCTTGTGGCCACCGGCGGTGTAGCGCGAGCGCGACACGCTGCAGATCCATGTCCCGCTCGCCCGGTACGTCGTCGTCTTGACCTGGACTCGCTCGACGCCGCCCCCCGAGCGGGTGGCGAGCAGGTCGTACGTCGTCGGCTCGAGCGGCCAGCAGATCGAGATCCCCGACATCACGTACGCCGCGGCCACGAGAAGCGTCCCGTGCCTCACGGAGCCTGTGCGAGCATGGCACCAGCGTCGACAGGCTCGCAGGACGATCCTGTTCCAGTCCACCAAGGTCCAGCCCGATCGACGCGCAGCGCTTGCGGACACTTCCCTTCGGGGACCCGCTCGTCGTCGCGAGCCCCAGCATCTCGAGCAGCTCGTCCCAGGACGTCGCCGCGTCAACGGCGGAGCGCAGTGTCTCGTCGTCGTTCGTCCGCTGACGGAAGTGGGCGTACGAGATCCCCGCGGCATCGCAGTAGGCCCGCATCTGCCGCCCTTTGTGGGTCGAGGTCACGCCGAGCGAGCGCAGCACACCGCGCCAGGAACGACTCGCCGCCACGACGGCAGCCAGGACTTCGGGCCCCACTCCGTCGGGCAGCCGTGGCAACGCCGCTGCCGCCATGGCAGGCCTCCCTCCAGCGCTGCAGCGATGGTCGGATGGCCGTCCGACAGCTTCGAAAGAACCTGTGGATCAGCTCTTCCTGCGCTTCTCGCGTACTCGCACGCTCACTTCGACCGGGCTACCGGCGAAGCCGAAGTCCTCGCGCAGCCGGCGCTCGAGGAAGCGCCGGTACCCGGCCTCGAGGAAACCCGAGGTGTGCAGCACGAAGCGCGGCGGACGCGTCGCGGCCTGCGTCGCGAACAGCACCTTCGGCTGCTTGCCGCCTCGCACCGGAGGCGGCGTCTGTGCGATCAGCTCACCGATCCAGGTGTTCAGCCGACTGGTCGGCACCCGTGACTCCCAGCCGACGAGCGCGGTCTCGATGGCGGGCGCGAGCTTGTCGACGGCGCGGCCGGTCACCGCCGACACGTTGACGCGTGGCGCCCACCGCACCCGCGCGAGCTCGCGGTCGATCTCCTTCTCGAGCCGGGGCCTGCGCTCGTCGTCGACCAGGTCCCACTTGTTGAAGGCGAGGACGAGCGCGCGACCGGCCTCGACGACCGTGCCGATGATCCGCTGGTCCTGCTCGCTGACGGGCTCCGAGGCGTCGAGCAGGACGAGCGCGACCTCGGCGGCGTCGATCGCGGCCGATGTCCGCAGCGAGGAGTAGTACTCGGCGCCGCTCGCGTGCGCGACGCGCCGCCGCAGGCCTGCAGTGTCGACGAAGCGGTACGTCGTCCCAGCGAGGTCGACGAGGGAGTCGACCGGGTCGCGCGTCGTGCCGGCGGTGCTGTCGACCACGACGCGCGTCTCGCCGGCGAGCCGGTTGAGCAGCGAGCTCTTGCCGACGTTCGGTCTCCCCACCAGGGCGATGCGACGCGGACCGGCCTGCTCGTCGAAGCGCTCGGCGGGCGTCTCGGGCAGCGCCTCGAGGACGACGTCGAGCAGGTCGCCGCTGCCCCGCCCGTGCAGCGCCGACACCGGGTGTGGCTCGCCGAGACCGAGCGACCACAGCCCGGCGGCGTCGGCCTCGCCGCGTTCGTCGTCCACCTTGTTGGCGACGAGGACGACCGGCTTGCCCGACCGCCGCAACACCTTGACCACGGCCTCGTCGGTGTCGGTGGCGCCGACGGTGCTGTCGACGACGAACAGCACGGCGTCCGCCGCAGCCACGGCGACCTCCGCCTGGGCGGCGACGGCCTTCTGCAGCCCGACGGCGTCGGGGTCCCAGCCCCCGGTGTCGACGACGGTGAAGCGCCGGCCGCGCCACTGCGCGTCGTACGCGACACGGTCGCGGGTGACGCCAGGCACGTCCTGCACCACGGCCTCGCGGCGGCCGAGGATGCGGTTGACGAGCGTCGACTTCCCGACGTTCGGCCGCCCCACCACCGCCAGGACAGGAGCCTCTTCCGGCGGCTCCGTCGGCCCCGCTGACGTCATGACGCGCTCGCCGACACGTGCCGGAGCAGGTGGGCGCGGATCTGCTCGGCGGCCGTGCGGACCGTGCTGCGCGCCCGAGGGTCGCCCACCGGGTGGATGCGCAGCGGCGCGCCGAACCGGATGGTGACCGGTGTGCGCAGGCGCGGCCGCCACGTTCCCCGAGGCAGTGCCTGCGCGGTCCCCGACAGCGCCACCGGCACGACGTCCGCACCACTGCGCAGCGCCAGCCACGCGACGCCGTCGGTGACGGAGTCGAGGCTGCCGCTGCCGCGCGTGCCCTCGGGGAACACCGTGAGAGCCCCGCCGCCGGTCAGCACGGCGAGACCGGCGCGCAGCGCGGCCCGATCCGGGGTTCCGCGGTGCACCGGCACGACGTCGAGGCGCGCCCACAGCCGTGGCCAGGGCCCCACGAAGATCTCGGCCTTCGCCAGGACCCCGGTCCGACGCGGTGCGAGCAGGAAGACGAGCGGCCCGTCGAGGAACCCGGTGTGGTTGCCCGCGAGCACGACCGGTTCGTGCGCCGGCACGTGCTCGGCTCCCTCGACTCGGACCGCGAACAGCGCCCTGGCGAGGGCGCCACCGACCAGACGGCAGGCCGTCGCCACGGCCGCGTTCGTTTTCGACCGCCTCTCGTGGCGGACCGGCCGCACCGTCGTCACCCTGCTCATGGGCGGGCGCGTCCGAGCAGACCGGCGGCCTCCACGAGCGAGAGGACCCGAGCCACGACGGCATCGGCGTCGAGGGAGCTGCTGTCGAGCACGACGGCTCCGGGGGCGACCGCCAGCGGACTCGTCGCGCGGGCGCTGTCGAGCGCGTCGCGCCGGGCGAGATCGGCCGCGACGGCGTCCTGCAGCGTGGCCGGATCCACATCCTCGACGGCCACGCCCGCGTCGGCATCGCGCGCCCGCCGGCGGGCGCGCTCCTCGGGCGAGGCGTCGAGGTACACCTTGACCGCGGCGTCAGGCAGGACCACAGCGGCGATGTCACGGCCCTCCACGACGGCGCCGTCCTGGCCGGCGAGCTCGCGCTGCAGCCGCACCATCTGCTCGCGGACCTGCGGGACAGCGCTGACCGCGCTGACCGCTGCCGTCACAGCGGGACCACGGATCTCGGCGCTGACGTCGACGCCGTCGAGCGACGTCGAGCAGCTGTCGGGCTCGCTGACCTGGTCGATGCGGGAGGCGTCGACGACGCCCGCGACCGCCTCAGGGTCGTGGGGGTCGACGCCGGCACGGAGCACCGCGAGGGTCGCGGCGCGGTAGGTGGCGCCGGTGTCGACGTAGCGCCATCCGAGGATGCGAGCGACGCGACGTGCGACGGTCGACTTGCCCGATCCGGAGGGGCCGTCGAGGGCGACGGCTCGCGTGGTCACGGCGGGCTCCCAGCTGGTCGGTGGACAGTCGCCAGGCTAGCGGCGGCGGCGCTCGACCCGGCTCAGCCCTCGAGCACGTCGAAGCCGGCGCCGGCCAGCGCCCGACGCGCCGCGTCGACCTGCTCGCCGTCGACGACCAGCTCGAGCAGGCCTCGGGGTCGACCGGGCAGGTGCTCCACACGGACGTCCTCGACGTTGACGTCGGACCGCGCCGCCGCGGCGAGCACGGCCGCGAGCCGACCCGGACGGTCCGGCAGACTGACGACGACGCTGGCGAGGACCCGGTCGCGCGCCCGCTGCTTCAGCGGGAGCCGCGCCCGGCCGCCGGCGCCACGGCGGAGCAGGTCGCTCAGCACGGCGGCGGCGCGCTCGTCCTCGGGGTCGCGGACGAGGTCGTCGAGGGACGCGGCGGCCGCGAGCAGGTCCTGGGCGACGTCGCGCAGGAGCGGTGCGACCCGGCTGGCGTTGCCGCGCAGCACGTCGACCCAGAGGGCAGCGTCGCCGGCGGCGATGCGGGTGGCGTCCTGGACACCGGGGCCGGCGAGCGCGAGCGCCCGGCCGTCGTCGGGAGCGTCGAGCAGACGTGCAGCCAGGGCGCTGGCCACCGCCTGCGGCGCGTGGCTCACGAGCGCGACGGCGGAGTCGTGGTCGTCCGGTGCCATCTCCAGCGGCACGGCGCCGGTCGCCTCGGCCAGCCACCTGACGGCGTCCACCGAGTCGGCCGACGAGTGAGCGGAGGCGCACACCGCCCACGGCCGGTCGAGGAACAGCTGGGCGCTGGCAGCCCCGGGGCCGCGCAGCTCACGGCCCGCCATCGGATGGCCGCCGCACACCCTGTGGAGGGCCTCGGGCGGAGCCAGCGTCTCGACCTCTGCTTGAACCCGAGCCTGAATGGAGGCGACATGGCTCAACATGTGAGCGATGTTGTCGACGAGCAGCCGCTGTATGACACCTGCTGTCCGGGCCGGGGGCACGCACGCCACGGCGAGGTCGACGCGGCTGTTGCCATCCCAGAGAGAGCCGGCGCCCCGCGCCACAGCCGCCTGAGCGTGCCCGGTGTCGGTGTCTGCCAGGACGACGTCCGCCGCGTCCCGCAGCGCGAGGCCCAGCGAGGTCCCGATGAGCCCCGTGCCGACGACCAGGACGGAGGGCGGCCGGCTCATGCCGTCGAACCGCGGTGGTGCCGGCCCTGCTCGCCGTCCGAGACGGAGCCCGCCAGCCCCGCCGACGAGCGGCGTGACACCCCCCGCTCCCGGCCGCGATGCCGCGTCCGACCGGCACCGGAACGCGCGACCACGGCCGGCGGCCCGTCGGCCGGCAGCATCCGAGCGCGCGCGACGAGGGCCGGCAGAACGACGGCCGGCAGGACGACAGCCGGCAGGACGACCCTCGGCATGGCCCGGTGGCACGGGCCGGCGAGGGCACTCGCGCACGACCGGTGGCCCACGCCGCGGCGAAGCGCCACAGCCTGTCCGGGCACCGCCACCCGGCCAGGCTCCGCACCCTGACCGCGTACCGCAGCAGGCACGTCGGCACGGCCGCAGGTGCCCGTGGCGCGTGCCGGTCGCAGCGCTGTGATCGCACCCGTTGCGCCCGCCGCGGTCCCCGCCGACCGGCCCTCGTGCACCCGCTGGCTCACGTGGGGAGGTCCGTGCGAAGGGCCGCCGCGCCGCGGAGGTAGACGTGGCGCACGTCGGCCCGGGCCAACGCGGTCTCGACATGCGCCAGCAGGCGAAGGACACGCGGCATGGAGCCCGGCACCGCGATCTCGCTGGCGCACAGCAGCGGGACGTCTGTGATGCCCATCTGGCGGGCCGCGTAGGCCGGGAACTCTGACGTCAGGTCAGGTGTGGCCGTGAACACGACGCTGATGAGGTCGTCCGGCGACAACCCGTTGCGGGCCAGGACGGCGGTCAGCAGCTCCGTGGTGGCGCCGAGAACCTCCTCCCGGTCGTCGCGGTCGACCTGGATCGCCCCGCGCACCGCTCGGACCGCCACTCGCCACCTCCAGCCGTGATCGCTCCTGCCTTGATCACGGCACTCTAACGAGATCACGACACGGCGACCTGTCGCCGCGCTGGCGTTTCGACACATCGCCGAACCGGCGAGTCACTCAGGCGGCTCAGCGACATACGGGCAAGTCCGTTCACCACTGGAGCGCTAGAACGCCTTACCGGCAGATCGCACCAGCTCGAACCCGACTTGTTCCTTCGCACGCACGTCAGGGTCGCTATCAAGAGCTAAGCAACTAGGCCGAGACGTCTCCTTGTCGATTTAGACATCGCCGATGGCGGCTGTGTCGCCGACATGTCGACATACCGCAGCGTGTTTCACACGGTTCGCCCTCCGTCCTCGGAAAGCCGTCAGGGCGCGGCTAGTCGACAGAATGACTCGTCCACCTACCAGTAAAGACGCTCACCGTTGCCTCGATGAGTCGGGACATCATCACGCCCGCTTGTGGACGTACCGCGCGGAGCGCGGGCAACCGCCGGTCAGACGTCGACGGTCGGGAGGTGGCCAGTCGCGCCACCGCCACCGCCGGGGGGATCACCCCGGCGCGGTCGGTAGCTGGCCCGAGCGACGGGAGTCCCGACCGACCCGCGGGTCGAGGCGGTCCCCGGTCGATCTCGTGGACGGCGGCGCTCACCACCCCACGCCGCCGCACGCGTCCGCCGCGGTCGGCCGGACGAGACCACTCGTCGGCGACGGAGGGCGTGCGGATGTCGCGAGCAGTGCGAAGGGGCGGCGGTAGACCGCCCCGGGTGGGTCGCCCGCGGGCTCGGTCGGCCGCAGCCAACGGGTGAAGCCGAGATCGGTCGGCGCACCGCTCGGGTGGCCCTCTGGGCGGGGGCCACGACGTGTCAGGTCCGCCGGCGGACCGCGCCTGCGGAGCCGAGAACCCGACCCGGCTCGCGTCAGGAGCGCACCGGGACGACCTGCCCCGTTTGCCCGTGTCCGATGCGCGGGCGCCCAGTCACGCGGCGATCACGGCACGAGCGTTGCGGGTGACGGGCACGCCGGAGCCTCGCCGTGCGAGGCCTACAAGTCGACAGCCGCGTACAGCGCGGCGACCTCCTGGGTGGTGAGCGGCCGCAGCTTGCCCGGTCGCTGCTCTCCGAGCCGTACGGGGCCGACCGAGGTGCGCACCAGCCGCTGCACGGGATGTCCCACCGCGTCGAGCAGCCTGCGCACGACGTGCTTGCGACCCTCGTGGAGCACGACCTCGACCAGGACCCGACCGGCGCTGGAGTCGACGAGCCGGAACCCGTCGACCCGCACGATGCCGTCCTCGAGCTCGATGCCTGCCCTCAGCCGCCGGCCGACGTCCCGGGCCACCGGCCCCGGCACCTCCGCCAGGTAGGTCTTCGGCACTGCGTACGACGGGTGCGTCAGCCGGTGGGCCAGCTCTCCGTGGTTCGTGAG